>JAXDQP010000084.1:0-5841 GCA_034667745.1 Thermoplasmata archaeon | reverse complement strand
CGCCGCCTCGGGGATGGCGGCGAGCGCGACGGAGGCGGCGATGATGCTGACGATGCCGGCGCCGACGCTGGCCAGCAGGCGCCGCGCCACGGCCGGGAAGCGGATGACCTGGTGCGCCAGGACGGCGTAGACCACGACGCCGGAGAAGACGATCCAGCGCAGGGCGAAGGGGTGCGAGAAGTTGACCCCGAGGTAGTTCACCGCCGCGTCCTCCACGAGCAGGAGCGCCGTGGCGCCGGCCGCCGCCAGGACGACGCGGCGGGCGGCGCGCTCGTCGCGGGCGCCCCGCAGCTGCCGCAGCGCGAGCCCGGCGAGGAGGCCCACGACGGCCAGCATCGCGGCAAGCTGGGCAAGCTGGCCGGGCAGGCCGGCGCCGAAGCTGGGCAGGTCGAGCTGGTTGAGCGGGACGAACGGCAGGCGGGGCAGGAGCGCCACCCCGACCGCGAGGCAGGACCAGCGGGCGCGCTGCGCGAGGCCCTCCGTGGGGGCGTGGCGGAGGGAGCCCACGGCGGCGAACCAGGCGACCGTGTAGCCGAAGCCGGTGACGCCGAGGACGAAGAGGAGCCGGAGCGCGCCCCAGCCGGGCGCGAGGGCGGCGACGATGGCGCTGGGCTGGACGACGAGCACGACGGCGCACAGCGCGCCGGCCGCGGCGAGCCAGGCGAGGGCGGCGCGGTGGAAGCGGGTGCGGCGCACGTAGGGGTGCTCGGTCACGAAGGCGAGGAACAGGACGGGGTCGAGCGCGGAGGCGATGTCGTCGATCTGGGTCCACAGCAGGCTTTCGTGGACCATGCTCATGGCGTCGGCGGCGAAGCTGGTGGCGATGAGGAGCAGGAAGCCCGCGAGCAGGACGTTCTGCGTCTCCCAGCGCCGCCGGCCGAGCAGGAGCCCCGCCAGGGAGAGGGCGACGAGGACGACGACGAGGTCGGGCACGAGGTCGGCGAACGAGGCGAGCTCCAACGCAGCCACCGCGCGGACACGCCCCTCCCCCATCTTGACGTTGCCGCCGCCAGGTTGCTGCATGTGACCACATTGGCCACGAACGGGCCCGGTTTCCAGAGAAACGGCCCCCCCGCGGCCGCCGGGGCGGAATCGGCAAGGCGACCGCCGGCTGCCCCTGCCTCCTCCTGGAGCCAGCGCGAAGCCACTTTCTACGCCGGGCCTCTGCGCCGCCCAGCATGCGCATCGGTGTCCTGAACGGCGGCGGCCCGGCCCCGGGCCTGAACGGCGTCATCAACGCGGTCACGCTGGCCGCCCGCGCCAAGGGCTGGACGGTCGTCGGCATCCCGAAGGGCTACTCGCAGCTGATGAAGGGCAGCACCGACGCCTGCCGCGAGCTCACGGAGGCCGACGTGTCCGGCATCGAGGTGCAGGGCGGTAGCATCCTCTTCACGAGCCGCGCCAACCCGACCAAGAGGGCGGAGGACATGGCGAAGGTCGCCGACTCGGTGCGGAAACTCAAGCTCGACGCGCTCGTCACCATCGGCGGCGACGACACGGCGACGGCGGCGATGAAGGCGGCCGCGTCCATCCCGGGCTTCCGCGTGGCGCACGTGCCCAAGACCATCGACAACGACCTGCCGCTGCCCGGCGGCGCGCCGACGTTCGGCTACGAGACCGCGAAGCAGCTGGGCGCGCAACTGTGCCGCAACCTCCGGGTCGACGCGCGCACCACGGGCCGCTGGTACCTCGTCACCGCGATGGGGCGAAGCGCCGGCCACCTCGCCCTCGGCATGGCCATTGGCTCCGGCGCCGACCTCGTCGTCATCCCCGAGGAGTTCCCGCCGGGCAGCATCCGCCTCGACGCGATGGCCAGGCTGGTGGAAACCGCCATCGCCAAGCGCCGCGCCGCCGGGCACGACTGGGGCCTCGTGGTCCTCGCCGAGGGCCTGCTCGACCGCCTCGACCCCGCCGAGCTGAAGGCGACGGTGGGCAACCTGGAGCTTGACGAGCACGGCAACCCCCGCATGAGCGAGGTGGACCTGGGCCGCCTCGTGCGCGACAGCCTCGCCCCCCGCCTCAAGGCCAAGGGCCACGAGACCGGCTTCATCACCAAGCTCATCGGCTACGAGCTGCGCTGCGCCGACCCCTGCGCCTTTGACGTGCAGTACACGCGCACCCTCGGCTCCGGTGCCGTCGAGTTCCTCGCCAGCGGCCAGGGCAGCGCGCTGATGGCCCTCGTGGACGGCCAGACGGTGCCGCTGCGCTTCGACGACCTGAAGGACCCGGCGACTGGGAAAGTCCGCATCCGGCGCGTGGACATCAATGGGGCATACTGGAAGAACGCGCTCGCGTTGCAGGCGCGCTAGGCGAGCAGGCGCAGGTGGGCGAGCGCCCGCCGCCGCGCCACGCCATCCATGCCGAGCAGCAGCGCCGCCTCCGCCGCGACGGCAATCCCCATCGCCCGGCCAGCGGCCCCGCCCTCGTAGCCGAGCGCGACGCCAAGAAGGATGAGCAGGGCCTCGACGGCGCCGTAGGCGCGGAGTCGCCGCAGCGTCCTCGCGATGCGTTTGCGCTCGCGGCCAAGCCACGCACCGCCCGGGTCCGCGAGCCCGGCCTCCGCTTCTTGGAGACGGCGACGCGCGCCAACGAGGACCCGCGCGCCCGCGACAATCTCCAGCACGCCGAAGAGCGCCAACGGGACTCCGGCCCAGCGCTCTGCCTCGGCGATGGACGACAGGCGGACTGCAAGGCCCAGGCTGGCGGCCCCCAGGACCAGCAGGAGGACGGCGGCGCGGCGCTCGGAGAGGAAGTAGGCGCGGACGACGGCGGCGCGCTCCATGCTCACTTCTTGGGCTTGGCCTTGCCGGCGATGGATTGCTCCAGGTCGCTCCACAGGTCCTCGACGTCCTCGACGCCGACGGAGACCCGGATGAGGCCGTCCTCCAGGCCGGTCTTGCGGCGCATCTCGGCGGGGACGCTGGCGTGCGTCATGAGTGCGGGCAACTGAATCAGGGACTCGACGGCGCCGAGGCTCTCGGCCAACTGGAACAGGCGCGTCGTGGTGACGCAGCGCTTGGCGGCGTCGAGGTCCTTCAAGGTGAAGCTCAGCATGCCGCCGCCGCTGCGGGCCTGCCTGGCGTGGACCTTCGCGCCGTCGTGCGACGCGAGGCCGGGGTAGAACACCTTGCCGACGGCCTTGTGCGCCTCCAGGCGCTTGGCGATCTCGGCGGCGCTGGCGGAGTGGCGCTCCATCCGCAGGTGCAGCGTCTTGATGCCGCGCAGAAGGAGGTAGGCGTCGAACGGCGCGCAGACCGCCCCCACGGCGAGCTGGAGGAACTTGATTTGCTCCCCCAGCTCCTTGTCCTTGCAGGCGATGAGGCCGGCGAGGACGTCGCTGTGGCCGCCGACGTACTTGGTGGCGGAGTGGAAGACCGCGTCGGCGCCGAGCTTCAGCGGGTTCTGCAGCGCGGGCGACATGAACGTGTTGTCCACGACGAGGCGGGCGCCGCCATCGTGCGCGACCTGGGCGACGGCCTTGATGTCGCTGACGCGCAGGAGCGGATTGGTCGGCGTCTCCAGGAGGACCATCTTGGTCTTCTTGGTCATCGCCTTCTGCGTCGCCTTGAGGTCGCGGGTGTCCACGAACGTCGTCGTGATGCCCTGCCGCGCGCAGACCTTGTTGAGCAGGCGGATGGAGCCGCCGTAGGCGTCCTCGGCCGCGACGACGTGGTCGCCCGCGTTGAGCGTGCGGAGCAGGGCGTCAAGCGCGCTGAGGCCCGAGGAGAAGGCGTGGCCGGTGGCGCCGTGCTCCAGGTCCGCGATGGCCTCCTCGAGCGCCTGCCGCGTCGGGTTGCCGGCGCGCGAGTAGTCGAACGTGAGCGGCTGCGCGGGCGCGGGCTGGCGGAACGTCGTGCTGAGCTGGATGGCGGGGTTCACCGCGCCGTCGACGGGGTCGGGGTGGACGCCGGCGTGGACGCAGCGGGTCGCGAAGCCGTCCTTCTTGGAAAGCTCCGCCATCAGGCATCCCTCCGGGACGCCTGAGGCAAGCCGCCTTCGCAAGCGAAGCCGGTCTCCATCACGCCACCTTCTTGCCCTTCGTGACGCGCTTGCGGAGGTAGGCGGGCGCCTTGGTGAGGCCGTTGCCCTCCATCCATTCGAGGTTGAACTTGCTGATGTATTTCTCGCCCGCGTCCGGCAAGAGGACGACGACCATCGCGCTCTTGGGGAGCTTCTTGGCGATGCGCAAGGCCCCGGCGACCGCGGCGCCGCTGCTGCTGCCGGCGAAGATGCCCTCCTCGCGGACGAGCTGGGCCATGGCGAGGAACGCGTCCTCGTCGCTGATTTGCTCCACGCCGTCGACCGCGTCCCAGTCGAGGGCGCCGGGCAGGAAGTCCTCGCCGATGCCCTCGACGAGGTACTGGTGGATGTCGGCGGGGAACTTGCCGCTGCGGAAGTACTCCGTGAAGATGCTGCCGACGGTGTCGACGCCGATGACCCGGACGGGCTTCTTGCTGCCCTTGCTTGCCTTGTGCAGATACAGCCCGATGCCGGTGATGGTGCCGCCGGTGCCCATGCCCGCCACGACGTGCGTCACCTTGCCGTCCGTCTGCTCCCAGATTTCCGGGCCGGTCGAGTCGTAGTGCGCCTTCGCGTTGACCTTGTTGTGGTACTGGAACGGCAGGTACGCGCCGAGCTCCTTCGCCAGCCGCTCGGCGGTCTTGTAGTAGCTCTTGGGGTCGTCGGGGCCGACGTTCGTCGGGCAGAGCACCAGCTCCGCGCCGTACGCCTTGAGCGTGTCCTGCTTCTCCTTCGTGATCTTGTCCGGCGCGGTGCAGACGAGGCGGTAGCCCAGGATGCTGCACGCGATGGCCAGCCCGACGCCGGTGTTGCCGCTCGTCGGCTCCACGATGGTTCCGCCGGGCTTCAGCTTCCCGCGCTTCACCGCGTCCTCAATCATCGGGACCGCGATGCGCGCCTTCACCGACAGGCCGGGGTTGCGGGACTCCAGCTTCGCGACGATGGTCGCGCCCTCGCCGCCGTTGACGGAGGCGCGCAGGCGGTCGAGGCGCACCAGCGGCGTGTTGCCCACCAGGTCGAGGACGCTCTTGGCGATGGCCATGCGCCCTGCACCTGGGCCGGCGTCATAAAAGAGAGGGGGAGGGGAGTCGGCCCGGCCTGAGTGTGGGAGGCCTGCGATTTCGACGATTCGGGGTCATCGGAATGCCCCGCCCAACCTACAAGGGTCGCTGGAATCCCAGGCCTCCATTGCCTGAGCGAAAAACAAGGAAAAAGGAAGAAGAAAAAGCGTGGAATCAGGCGGCCTTGTTGATGCGGGCCTTCGCCTGCCCGACCACGCGCTCCGTGCGCGCCTTCGCCTTCTGGGCCTCCGCGCGCACGACGTCCTCGCTGCGCTTGACGGCGGCCTTCAGGCGCGCCTCGGCCTCCTGCACGGTGGCCTGGGCCTGCTGGAGAACGGCGGGGGCGCGCTGCTGCACCTGGCGCGCGGTGGCGACGGCGATGTCGCGCTGGCGCTCGGCGGCGGCGAGGGCCTTGCGGCCGGTGTCCTGCGCCTTGCGGACGGCGACCTCGGCAACGGCGCGGCCCTCGACGGCGAGGCGGGCGCGGCCCTCGGAGGTGCGGGCCTCGTCGGCGACGTGGCGGGCGACCGCCTCGGCCTCCTCGCGCAGCTCGGCGAGCCTGGCCTGCGCGACCTTGATCTCGGCGGCGAGCCACTCGGCGCTCGCGGCGTACAGCTCGCGGACGGAGGCGGCGCCCTGCTCGGAGAGGGTGCCGAGGCTGCCGGGGCCAAAGCCCTTGATGTCCTCGATGACGGCCAGCGCGGCGGCCTTGTGCTTGAGCTCCTTCACCTGGGCGGCGGGGAGGCCCGACTTCTGGGCG
>JAXDQP010000083.1:0-36780 GCA_034667745.1 Thermoplasmata archaeon | reverse complement strand
CCGAGTTGTGCCGGCGGGAGGCGCACGACGGGAAGAATCAGGTCTGCATCAACTTGAGCGCCGCCTCCAAGTTGGCCGCCTTCGCCGCGGGCCTCGGCGGCATGGCGTACCAATACACCAAGTTGGTGCGCTTCTACTACGTGCAGCCGCAGAGCTACGCAGAGGAGGAGCGCACCATCGAGTTGCGCAAGCAGGCTTTCCTCGAGCACGGCATGTCCATCGGCGTCAAAGCCATCCAATGGATTGACCCCCTGCCTCTCAACCAGCCCGGCCGCGTCGAGATGCAGGTTCTCGCCTTCCTTTCACGCCACCCTGGTGCCACATACTTGGAGGTGGTCCGGCATCTCATCCCTCACCCCAAGTCACCCTTGGGCAAGCCGTACGCGGACCTGCTCGAACCTGACGTCGCCAAGCGGTTGAAATGGACGCAGTCCAAGGAAGCCGTCCAAGCGCACCAGGGCAGCACCAAGGCCACGGGGCTCCTGCGGCCGCTGCGCAACAAGGCCGTCACGTCCCTCAGGCGCATCACCGCGCCGCTGGAGAAGCTCGACCTTGTGCGCCACTCCACGCGCGGGCGCGAGGGCATCCTCGAGCTCACTCCGAAGGGCCGCATGTACGCCCTTCTGGCCCGCGACGAGCAGGAGTAGTCCAGCAAGCCCCCGTCGCCAACGACAACAACGATGTCCACGTTGTCAACGTGGACAAGTATTACCTTCAAGACTCCAGTGGCCGCTCTCATGGAACGCACAGCCGTCCCCCCTCCCCCCGCCCTGCCCTCCTGGCAGAACTGCTCGCCCCAGGAGGTGGTTGCATGCCCGCAGTGACCCCCGGCCGTGCCCTCCTGGGCTTCATGCCCGAGGCGGAGGCCCTCGGCTTCCTGCGCAGCTCCTGCGCCATGGAGGACAAGACGGACGCCGACCTGCGCGCCGTGGCGCTCGCCTCCCGCTCCGCCGCCAACACGGTCGCCGCCGCACCTGTCGAGACGCCGGCGTGCGTCCCCATCGACCCGGTGCACGCGGCCCACCTGCAGGCGGTCCAGGCGCACGTCCTGTTCCCTGAGGCCACGCAGGGTGTCCAGTGGTCGTTCCGCATGGTCGAGGCGCGCAAGCTCTTGAGCATCCAGAAGTTCGTCGACCTCGACCGCAGCCAGGACATCGCCCGCGACCTCGACGTGGGCGACCCCCGCGCCATCCTCGAGATGTGCCTGCCCACCAAGCGCCACACCCATGTCATCGGCATCGGCCTCAACGCGGACAACTCCTGGACCGTCTTCTCCCGCGGCCAGGACTTCCGCATCACCGGCGGCTTCCAGCAGGAGGACCCCGTCACGAAGCGCCGCACCATCGGCTACCACCTCGGCGGCGGCACCCCCTTCGTGCAGGTCGCCGTCTTCCAGGGGCGCTACTACCTCAAGAACGGCTACCACCGGGTCTACGAGCTCCTGTCGCGCGGCATCGAGATGGTGCCCTGCATCCTCGTCGAGGCCACGAAGTTGGAGGACACCGGCCTGCGCCCCGGCTTCTTCCCACCCGAGCTGCTGCACGGCCCCACTCCGCCGCGGGTCGCGCACTACCTCAACGACGGCATCGCCATCGGCGTGCCGCTGAAGCCGCAGACCAAAGTCGTCCGCGTGCGCGCAGAGGAGTTCAACCTCCCCGCCGAAGCCTGCCTCCCCGCCTCCCTGCCGGCCCCCATGGCCGCTGCCTCCGCGCCCGCCGCCCCCGTTCCTGCGGTGGCGGGCTACCTGGAGTTGAAGCTGATCCAACTGGGGGGCAACACCTACCGCCTCGCCGACGGAACGGTCATCAAGATCAGGCAGGACCTTCTCCGCGTCTTGGCCAACGACAGCCAGCAGATGGACCTCCAGTTCAAGCTGGGGGCCATGCTCATCGCGGCCATGCCGCCGCGCAACCTCTGCGGCGCGCCCAACCCGATGCCGATCACGCCGGAGATGGCCCAGGCCACCCTCGTGGACGCGAACCTGGCCGCCACGCCGCTGGAGGAGCGCCCGACCGAGTACGAGTTGCCGGATGGCCGCCGCATCCTGCTGTCAATCTCCTTGCTGGGCGTCGCGAAGTCTTCCCTGCTCGATGCCGAGGGCGAGCCGTACTACAGCATCAACTGCAGCACGGGCCTCGAAATGGTCCCCGGCCCCCAGCAAGGACCGCCTGCGCCCGCCCCACCCGCGGAGCTGTGACCATGGCGTTCATGCTCTACGTGGTGGGCGTCGGAATCTTGGCGCTCGGCGGCCTCGGCCACCTTGCGGCCGGCATCTCCCGCGTCGACTTGGGGAACGGCATCAAGTTCACCGTGCCGGCCTGGCTGGGCGGCGGCGCGCTGTTCCTCGTCCTTGGACACTTGTTGCCGTGACGCAGCCCTGCGAGGCCGTCCGCGGCGGAAGCCCAATTTTTCCTCCAGTTTGGCAAATCCTTAAGTCAACCTATCGCTTTCGCATATGCAAGGCAAAACGCATGGCAAAGCAATCGGCGAAACGCACGGACCCACTCGCCTTCGACACCCCCTTGGAACTGGACCTCGCGGGGCACTCCGCGGAGGACCTCATGGCCCCCCTCTCGCAGCTGGTGGCGGCCCATCCAGACGGTGTGTCCACCCCCGACCTTGCCCAGGCGGTCAGCACCACGGCCCCGACGGCCCAGAAGGCCCTTCAGTTGCTGGAGAAGGAGCGCCACATCTACAGCCGCCGCATCGGCAAGACGACCATCTGGTACCCGAACGGGCGCCTCGTGCACCCGTATCTCCAGCTGAAGAAGGAGATGCGTGGCCGCATCTACAACTTCACCGTCCGGGAGGGGCGCGCAGGCCCCACGATTCAGGTCCTCGAGCGCTCCTTCAGCGTGCTCAACGGCGAGCGCACTGAAGGCAGCATCTTCGTTGAGACAGCGACGCTGAAGGAGTTCATCGCCGCCTTGGAGGAGCTGGCCGAAAGGTTCTCGCTCCACGAACAGAAACACGGAGCGTGAAACGATAGCCATCGAAAACACCCTGCTCGTCCGCGAACGCATCGAGCACGCCTACACGGGGTCCGCCTGGATGGGCCCCGGCTACACCAATATCGAGGTCGGGCGCTGCGCGCCCCTCATCCGCAACGGCGAGGACGCCGAGGCGCTGGCCCGCTGCAGCTTCCTCGACCCGACGGTCCCCATCGAGTTCAACGTGCTGGCCGTCAACAAGATCCGCCGCGCCCTCGACCGGACAGACCTGCAGAGCGCGGTCCGCCGGGACTTCGTGCCCTCTACCTCTATCCTCGGCCAGCGCCCTGCCATCGGATACGTGCCCCCTGAGGTCTTCCTGTACGGTGACGACGGCTTGGCCGAACTGGGCCAAGTCGGGGACGGTGGTGCCATGCTAACGAAGCACTTCCAAGGCGGGCAGAGCCTCAGGGGCTGGGCCGCCGCCCGCCAGGACGGCTCGCTCGGACGGTTCCTCAGCCAGGTCGTCAACGCCACGAGGGGGCTGGGAGGGTCGCTGCTGGCACCGCCCACCATCCCGGTCACCCCGGACATCGCCCTCTCTCCCGTCGAGCAGATGCGCTTCAACGTCGCCTCCATCAACGCGCTCATCAATGGCCCCGCCGGCGAGCCCGGCAACAACGATTCCCTGGGCCTGCTCTACCCGGTCCACGTCACCCCGAGCGCCCTTGAGCACCCGGAGTTGATCCGGGCCACCCTCGACCAGGCCCGCCGCGGACTCGACGTCCTCCGGGGCAAGGTTTGGGGCGTCCACATCCACCTCGTCGACGTCGGCATGGTCACGAAGGCGCACGAGCGCGTCAAGATGACCGGCGAGTTCATGCAGCAGATGGACGACCTAACGACCGGGCAAGGCATCTTCCCCTGGGCCAGCGACTTCGGCCCTGCCGGCCCGGCGCTCCTCGACGTTGGGGCCAGCTTCGCCTCCTACCACACGGGCTCCACCATGAAGCGCATCTACAGCGGCGGCGCCCCCGGCGACCAGGACCTCCAGTGCGGCAAGGCGCTGGGCCTGTGGGACTACAACATGTTCAGCCGCAAGCAGGTCCGGGCCCGCGGCGACAAGCTGGACGAGACCGGTTTGTTCCCCCACGAGGTCGTGCCCGCGGCGCTGCGGAGCCCCAAGGCATACCGCGTCGAGTGGGGCCGCCCCCGCAACGTCAGCGTGCTTGAGCGCATCAACCAGTTGCGCGACGCAGAAATCACGCAGGGCCACGCCCGGCCGGGCCGCACTTTCATCGCGCGCTCGACGGACCGCGACATCATGGCGTGGACGGGGGCCTGACATGGGCAACCACTCCATCGACTTCCACGACGCTTTGACCTACCATGAGTGGGTCCGAACTGAAGGCAAGGATGTCGAAATTGTGTCGGTGGCCGTCGTCCCGTACAACAAGGGCGTCACCGGCGACAAGCCGTCGATCAACGTCATCTTGGTCACCTACCGGGACTAGCGGCGTGCCCGCAGGATTAGACCTAATCTTCTCGATTAGACCTAATTCCCGGATGATTAGATATGGGGCTGCGCGGATTTGAACCGCGGTCTATAGGTCCCGAACCTACAAGTATACCAAGCTAGCCCACAGCCCCTTCCTGTTCCAGGTGAGGTTCGTGGACCCGTTCCGGGGGCCAGCGTCGCGGCCAAACCGGGCGGCTATGTAAGCGCGCCGGAGGGGCTCAGGCGCGGCGGCGCAGCAGGAACGCGAGGGCCAGCAGGGCGACGGCGACGAGGCCGAGGGAGGGGGCGGGCACCAGCACGGAGCGCGCGCTCGGCTCGGGGGGGATGGCGACCTGGTGGGTGCCGCCGGCGCTGGCCACGTTGAGGGTGGCGCTGGGGCCGGTGACGTTGCCGCCGGGGACGGGGTGGGAGCCGAGGAACTGGGTGGGGTACTCGGCGACGACCTGGTAGGTGTGGTTGCCGGTGGCCCAGCCGGCGAAGGTGCCGTCGGCGCGCCAGCCGCCGCCGCTGGGCTCCAGGGTGACGCTGGGGCCGTCGCGGGAGCGCAGCTCGACGGTGCGGATGCAGTCGTGGTTGCGTCCCTTGTCGTAGTCGGCGGTGCAGGCGGTGGCGCCGCCCACCTTGACGAAGACCTGGGTGGCGTCGTTGAGGAGGTTGCCGGGGGGCCAGGTGACGTCGAGGACGCGGCCGATGGTGAGGTTGGCGACCTGGCGGCCGGTGTGGCCCTTGGGGTCGGTGGCGGTGGCGGTGGCGGTGTAGCGGCCGGCGGCGGTGGTGGGGAGGGTGCCGCGCAGGTGGTTGGGGCCGACGGTGTCGAAGGGGACGGTGAGCTCTGCCCCGTCGCGGGTGACGCGGACCTCCAGCGAGGAGACCTTCTGGTTGTCGGTGGCGAAGACGTCGATGGTGACGGGGCTGCCGGCCTCCTGGATGGGCGGGCCGGCGTGCAGGAAGACCTGCGGCGGCGCGATGTCGGTGACCGGGGGGTTGACGGCGAGGACGAAGAAGCTCAGCCAGGTGAAGAAGAACAGGAAGCCGGTGCCGACCCACTCCTTGCGCTTGAAGTGGGCGATGTCGGCGCCGAGGCGGGGGTAGAGGACCTTGAGCGCGTAGCCGAAGAGGGCGCACAGGGCGAGGCCGATGAACCAGCCGAGGTCGCTGCCGCCGACGGCGACGAAGGCGGCCCAGCTCGCGGCGGCGGCGACGATGCCCCACACGAAGAGGATGGCGGTCGTCTTGAACGACACCATCTCGCGGTGGACGAAGGCGTCCTCGTCGAAGTCCGGGGGGACGAACTGGTATCCGTCGTCCTTGGCGTCCTTGCGCTCCTCGGCCACGGGCCGGCCACATGGACCCCCTTCAAAAAGGTGGTCTCCGTCGCCCTCTGGCCGCATGAAGCAGGGGATGACGAACGTGGACGTGGCCGCGCTGGCCGCAGAGCTTGGCCCTCTCCTGGTCGGGGGGCGGTTCGAGAAGGCGTACCAGCCCGCGAAGGAGCAGGTCCTCCTCCGGCTGCGGCGCAAGGGCGCGGGCCGCATCGACCTGCTGTTCGAGCTGGGCAAGTTCGTCACCGTCACCCGCCGCCCGCCGGAGAACCCGGACAAGCCCAGCATGGTCGCGCAGGTGCTGCGGACGCAGTTGGAGAACTCGCGCATCACCGGGCTGGCGCAGGTTGGGTTCGACCGCCTGCTGCGGATGGACCTGGAGCGCGGCGACGGCAGGCGCAGCCTCGTGCTGGAGCTGTTCGGCGACGGCAACCTCCTGCTGCTGGACGCGGACGGCACCATCGTGCTGCCGATGAAGGGCGGCGACTTCGGCGCGCGCAGCCTGCGCAAGGGGCAGGCCTACCTGCCGCCGCCGGGCTCCTCGCTCCCGTTCGGCCTCGACGGGGCGGCCCTCGCCGCCAAGCTCGCGGCAGGCAAGCGGGACCTCGTGCGCTGCCTCGCCCTCGACCTCGGCTTCGGCCCGCTGTGGGGCGAGGAGCTGGCGCTGCGGAGCGGCGTGGACAAGGCGACGCCGGCCGCCCAGCTCACGCCCGCCCAAGTGGAGGCCGTTCACGCCGCGCTCAAGCGGCTCGGCGACGACATCGCCCGCAACGACCTCGCGCCGGCCCTCGTCTATGCGCAGGAGCACGGGCAGGCCGCCCTGGTGGACGCGGTCCCGTTCCCGATGCTGCGCTACCCGGCGCCCGGCTACGTCCACGAGGAGGCCCCGAGCTTCCGCGCCGCGCTCGACCAGTTCTTCGTCGGCACCGTGGACGCCGGCGACGGCGAGGAGGAGGCGGAGGACCCGCGCCAGGCCCGCCTCGACGAGGCCAAGGCGAAGGTGCAGCGCCAGGTGGACCAGGTGGCGGGCGCCATCGCGGGCTTCGTGGAGGAGGAGGCGCGGCACAAGGCGGACGGTGAGGCGCTCTACGCCGGCTTCGCGCAGGTGCAGGGAATCCTCGACGCGCTGCACAAGGCGCGCCAGGAGCGCCCGTGGGCCGACGTGGAGCGCACGCTCGCCAAGGCCCGCGCCGAGGGCAACCCGTTCGCCAAGCAGGTCGCGGAGTTGCGGCCGCACAACGGCACCGCCCTGCTGCGCCTCACGCGCGAGGACGGCACCCCGCGCGACGTCGAGATTGACCTGCGCCTCACGGTCCAGGAGAACGCCGAGGCGTGCTACGCCGCCGCGAAGAAGGCGCGCAGCCGCCGCGAGGGCGCCGACAAGGCGCTGCAGGACGCCAACGGGCGCCTGCGCGAGGTCGAGGAGAAGGGCCTCGACGCGTTCGGCGCCGCGCCCGCGAAGGTCGAGCGCGTCAGCCGCCACTTCTGGTTCGAGTCCTACCGCTGGACGCTCACGCCGCACGGCCTCGTCGCCGTCGGCGGCCGCAACGCCAGCCAGAACGACCAGGTGGTCAAGAAGTACCTGCGCGACGGCGACCGCTACGTCCACGCCGAGATCCATGGCGCCCCCAGCGTCGTCGTGCGCCCCGCCGAGGGCAGCGTGGACGAGATCCCCAACGACGACCTGCGCGCCGCGTGCCACTTCGCGGTCGTGGCGAGCCGCGCGTGGCGCCAGTTCGGCCCCGCGACGGCCTACTGGGTGACGGCGAGCCAGGTCAGCAAGACGCCGCGCTCAGGCGAGTTCGTGCCGCGCGGCGCCTGGATCATCCACGGCAAGCGCAACGTCGAGCCCGACCTGCCGATGCGGTGGTGGGTCGGCCGCGTCCACCTCGACCCGCAGGGCCGGCCCATCCCGCTGGGGCAGGTGGCCGCCGCGCCCAAGGCGTTCGCCAAGCTCGTCGGCGGCACCCGCGAGTCGCTGCTGCCCTACGCCGAGGGCCTGCTGGAGATGGTGCCGGGGACGATGGACCCCGCCGACGCGGCGCAGCTCCTGGCCGAGAGGTTCGGCGTGTCCAACGAGGAGGCGCAGGCAGTCCTGCCCGCCGGCTCCGTGCAGTTCGTGGAGGCCCGATGACCTGGCTGAACCACGAATTTCACGAATTTCACGAACCTGCGCCCGGCCAGGGGTTTCGTGCAATTCGTGAAATTCGTGGTTCAACCGGAGGCGGAGCATGAGGCTGCTGAAGAAGGACGTCGCGGAGGGCTTCCTGCACCTGCAGGTCGACAGCCTGGACGACCTGTGGAGCCTGCGCAGCCTCATCCAGCTCGGCGACCGCGTGACGGCGGACACCGTGCGCACCGCGGAGTCGACGGGCGACAAGCTGCGCGAGGCGAAGATGGAGAAGCGCCGCGTCCGGCTCGGCGTGCGCGCGGAGAGCGTGGAGTGGCACGACTTCGACGACCACCTGCGCGTGCTCGGTCCCATCGAGGCCGGGCCGCAGGACATGGGCCGCCACCACACGCTCATCGTCCGCCCCGACGGCATGGACGTGCAAGTGCAGGCGCGCCGCCCGCTCCAGCCGTGGCAGCTGCGGCTCGTCGAGGAGGCCGTGGCGCAGAGCGGCCGCCCCCACCTGTTGCTGCTTGCCATCGACGACAGTGAGGCGCAGTTCGCGGTCCTCAAGAGCTACGGCATCCAGATGCTCGGCAGCCTCCCCAGCGCGGGCCAGGGCAAGCGGCACGAGGGCGCGGCGGAGGCGAAGCGCCAGTTCTACGCGCAGACGCTGGAGAGCCTCAGGCTGCTGCGCAGCGCGCCCGACATCCCGCTCATCGTCGTCGGCCCCGGCTGGTGGCGCGAGGAGTTCCTCGACTTCGTGCGCGCCAAGGCCCCGCAGCTTGCCGCCGGCGCCGTCACGGAGGGCACGAGCGGCGGCGGGCGGGCGGGCGTCCACGAGGCGGTCAAGCGCGGCGTCGTGGAGCGCGTGGTGCGCGGCCACCGCGTCGCGCTCGAGGCGGCGCTCGTCGAGGAGCTGATGGACCGCATCGCGCGCGGCCACTCCGCAGCCTACGGCCCCGCCGAGGTGCAGCGCGTGCTCGCCGCCGGCGCCGCGGACCACCTCCTCGTCACGGACCAGGTGGTGCGCTCAGGGCAGGCCGGCGACGCGCTGGCGGCGGCGGAGCAGGCGCGCGCCCGCATCACCATCCTCTCGACCGGGCACGAGGCGGGCCAGCGGCTGCAGCAGATGGGCGGCTGGGCCGCGTTCCTGCGCTTCGCGGCGTGACGGACAGTCCTGGAATCCGCACCCGGTTCAGGAGTGCGTGTGGGCCGCGCCGCCGGGGTGGCCGGCGCCGTAGTCCAGGAACGCCTTCACCGCGAACGTGGTCGAGGGGCCGGGCTGGGTCTGGCTGACGCGGATGGTGTAGTCGCCGGGGGCCAGCGCCTCGGTGTTGAGCGTCACGGTGACCGCTGTGGTGCCCGTGGGCTGCGCGCGCGCCGGGCTGGAGGCGGGCACCTCGTTGCCAACGACCTCCAGGTTGAGGGTGGGCAGGCCCGGCAGGGGCGCCGGCGTCGTGCTGTTGTAGTAGAGCGTGAACGAGGCGCCAGCGTTGCCGGCCTCGACATGGAGCTTGAACTCGACGGCCGTGGCGGCGGTGGCGGGCGGGGTGGGCGCCGGCATGGTGCCGGTGAAGCTCTTGGTGATGGCGGTGGCGGTGTCGTTGGCGTTCGCCACGCCGTCGCCGTCCATGTCGCTGTCCTTGAAGTTGGGGACGCCGTTGCCGTTGAGGTCGCCGGTGGCGTTGAGCGCCGGGTAGTCCGTGCGGAAGTGCGACTGCAACTCCGCGTCGGTGCTGGCCGCGGCGGCGGGCGCGTTGCTGTACTCGTAGGCGAAGACGCCGACCATGACGACGGCCAGCAGCACCGCCCCGACGATTCCGACGATGGTGTCCGTAGCGGCCATGGGTCACCCAATCTTCTGGATGTCCGGCGCGAAGCTGCTGTAGGAGAAAACCCCGACGGTGAACGGGTTGCCGGGGTCCTTGCCCTGCGCGATGTCCTGCTCGGAGGCGCCGGCGGCCTGCATCTCCTGCTGGCAGACGAGGCGCCGGTTGGCCGCCTCCTTGCCGCCGCTGGCGTCGGGGCAGCCGCCCGCGTCGAGCAGGGTGACGCGCAGGCGCCACGTGCCCTTGGTCGCCAGGTGCGCCTTTGCCTCGAGCTGCTGCCCAAGCTGGTCCGCGGTGAGCTGCTGGTCGGCCACCTCGACGATGTCGTCGGAGGGCTTGGGCTGCGCAATGCTGAACTGCGCGTCGAGGCGGACCGCCTTGTAGTCGGTGGTGAAGCTGGCGGGGCTCGTGCCCAGCGTGTTCTCGGCGTCGGCGGGCGAGTTGACCGCGACGACCTCGGGGCCGACCGCGTTGTTGTTGGGGTCGTAGAGGCGGAGCGAGAACTGGTCCGGCAGGCTGGCCGCGACGTCGTCGATGAACTCGTACTTCACGGTGATGAGGTAGGCGTCGTCGTCCGCGACCTCGTAGAGGAAGTCGTGCGTGCGCTGCGCCGCGGCGGTGCTGAAGGCGAAGCTCTGCGAGATGAGGTCGTTCGGCGTGTCCACCCACACGACCTTGAACTGCTGCGGCAGGACCTCCTTGTGCGGCAGCGCGACCGCGAGGCCGACCGTGGAGAGCAGCAGCACGAGGCCGACGGCGCCGATGACGGCGTCCGCGCGCCCCGTCTTGGGCGGCGGGCCGGCCCGCAGCACCACCGTCGGCTTGGGGGCCGCGGCGGCGGGCGGGGGGGCGATCACGGTGCTGCGCACGGCCACGCGAATCGAGTCCCGGCCGAGTTTATAGTCGCTGTGAACGCGAGGCCAAAGTGACGCTACGCCGCCTTCTTGAGACTCGCCACGAGCATCTCCTTGGGGACGGCGCCGACGATCTGGTCGACCTTCTGGCCGTTCTTGTAGAGCATGAGGGTCGGGATGGACATGACTCCGTTGGTGGCGGCGGTCATCTGGTTCTCGTCGGTGTTGAGCTTGCCGAACTTGACGTTGGGCATCTCGGTGCTGAGCTGCTCGATGACGGGGCCGATGCGCTTGCAGGGGCCGCACCAGGGCGCCCAGAAGTCGATGAGGACGAGGCCCTGCTGCGAGGTGAACTGCTTGAAGTTGTCATCGGTGACGGTGGCCACGGCTTCGCCCATGCGTCCGCCCACCGGCGCGGCGGACTTGAACGGTTCGGTTGTGGCGCCGGGCGCGGGCGTTTTCGGCTCCCGCCAGCTTGAAGAGAGGGTGCCGGGGTCGCGGGGCGTTGACGGTGCCGTACCTGGGCCCGGGGTGGGGGAAGCGGGCGCTGGCCATCATGCGCGGCGACCCCCGCGTGCAGGAGGCGCTGCGGGGCGTGAAGGTGCGGCTGCTGACCCGCATCACGGACGCGCCGCCCGGCCGCTACGGCTACCTGTGGGCGGAGTTCGACGGCACGGGGCTGGCCGACGCGCGGATGGGGCACGCGGACGACGCGGCCCTCGCGGCGCTGGAGCCGACGCTGACGCTGGAGGGGACCTACGCCACCTTCGCGGCCATTCAGCGCGGCGAGCTGACGGAGCGGAAAGCGTTCCTGGCGGGGCGGCTCAAGGTGAAAGGGTCGCGCATCCAGGCGCTGCGGCACATGGGCGCCCTGGAGGCGGTCACGGCCGCGCTCGCGGAGATTCCCTGCGAGACCTGAGCCGCGACCACCACCGGGGCGGCAAAAAACGTGGAGAAGAACTAGAAGCCCGGGCCGACCGGGGAACCCATGAACCGGCGGGCCCGGGGCTTCCTTAGGAGGACAGGAATCAGGGCGCGGCGGCCATCGCGTGGACGGCGAAGCGGGCGTAGCGGGTGTCGAGGTGGTGGACGGCGACCTCCAGCTCGGGCTCGACGGAGCGGCGGCGGTCGGGCGTGGCCTGGGCGCGCTTGCGCAGGTCCTGCGCGATGCGGTGGGCGGCGCGCTCGACCAGGCTGACGTCGCGGGGCTCGCCCCGCGCGGCGGCGGCGGCGTGCTCCATCAGGACGCGGCGGTAGTTGGGGAAGTCGCTGCCGGCGTCGTGGCCGACGGCGTCCCACAGCCACTTGGCGGCGGAGGCGGCCTGCTCCAGGTCGACCCGCGGGACGGGATGGCCGTCGTGCAGGGCGCCGACCAGGCCCTCGAAGGCCTGGGCCAGGTGCAGCATCTCCGCCCGTTCGTCATGGGCCTCAGCGGTGTGGCGCATTGCGTTTACCCATCCCCCAAGTCGGGTTTCTGGGCATATCAAGGGCGTCCCCGAAGGTCTATGTAGTGTTTCTAGGCGGACCGGAAATGACTACAGCTTCCCTCCGGGGGATGGTTAAAAAGGCCCCAAGGAGGACGAGCGCTCCTCCCGCGAGCGTCGGAAGGGCCGGGACCTCCCCAACGAGGGGCCACGCCAGGAGGGCCGCGCCCACCGGCTCCAGGAGAATCCAGGTGGCCACGGTGTGGGCGGGCAGGTGCTTGAGGACCCAGTTGGAGACGGTGTGGCCCCCAAGCATGGGGACGGCGGCCAGCAGGACGAAGGCAACGAAGTTGGCACTCCCCAGTCCCGCAAGCAACGGCTGGTGGACGGCCGGCATCGCCACGAGCAGGGCAATGGCCGCGATGGCGTAGACCGGCAAGACGTACTCCACGAGGCCCCGGCTCCGGCGCAGGCGGCGCCCGATGAGCATGTAGGCCGCCGAGCCGAGGCCCGCCGTCACCGCCAGCAGGTCGCCGAGCAGCGCGCGGCCGGAGTCGGGGGCGAGCTTCCCGTCGGCGAGCGCGATGGCCACCCCGCCGGCGCACGCCACGGCCACGCCGAGCCAGCCGCGGCGGCCGATGCGGTCGCCGAGCAGCCAGTGGCCGCCGAGCGCCACGAAGACGACCTGGAGCGTGACGAGGCAGGTGGCGGCGGCGACGCTCGTGAGGAAGAGGCTCGTCACCCAGAGCGCGAAGTGCAGCGCAAGCGCCACGCCGGCGGCCGCCGTGACCGTCCAGTCGGCGCGGTTGTAGGTCCGCCACACCCGGAACGCGCTGGCCGAGAACGGCAGCAGCAGGAGGACCGCCAGCGCGAGGCGCCAGAACGACGCGGTGAGGGCCGGCGCGTCGGCGAGGCGGAACAGCGGCGCCGCGAACGAGACCGAGACGACCGCGACCGCGACGCCGAGCCCGGGCGGGAAGGCGGGCTTGGCGGCGGCCACGCGGCGCGCAGGCGGGGCGGGATTTTAGCTCCCGCCACCCAAGCAGCTTGCGGGATTCAGGGAGAAAACGTCCGGCTGAAGCCCCACCAAGGAGGGAGGGCCGAAACCGCTGCTTCGTGGGAGAGAAGGAAAAGGGGAGAAGGTGGCGAAGGGCCTCAGTAGTTCGTGATGAGGTTGCCTTCGTTGATGGTGCCGATGCCCGTCACGCGGTCGTAGCCGGCGGCGGCGGTGAAGCCGCCGTTGGAGCCCGACGTGATGTCGTGGAACGAGTTGCCCGCGCACAGTTGGTAGAGGCGCACGCCGGGCAGGCCGAGGCCGCTGCCGCCCTTGGCCTGGTTCAGCGCGGCGAACATGCCGGCCAGCTGCGGCGAGGCGTCCGAGGTGCCGCCGACGGCGTACCAGCCGCCGTTGTAGGACACGAGGTTGCCGGGCGCCGTGTCGGCCTCGAGCGCGACGTCGGGGACGTGGCGGTTGCCCGTCGGGACGCTGCACCCGGTCTGCCAGGAGGGCTTGGCGTAGTAGGCGGAGTTGCCGCCGCCCGAGCCCGTCCAGCCCGTCTCGCTGCCGTAGCCGCTGCACACCGGGGTCGTCGGGGTGAAGCTGCCGGCGGGGCAGGTGAGGTGGGTGCCGCCCACGCCCATGATGTAGGGGCTGGAGGCGGGGTAGTCCACGCCCACCGCGCCGCTGCAGTCGTTCGAGCCGGCGTCGCCGGAGGCGGCGAACCAGGACTGGCCGACGGCGGCGGCGTTGGCGAAGATGTTGTCGTCCGAGCTGCGGCTGGCGGCGGCCATCTGCGTCTCGCACAGGCCCCAGCTCGTCGAGACCGAGTGGCCGTCGTTGCGGGTCACGACCGTGTTGTAGGCGGTCGTGAAGTCGGTGATGGCGGCGCTCTTGGCCATGATGGAGACGAGGCCGGCGCTCGGCGCGGTGCCGTGCGCGTATTCGATGTCCAGGCTGATCTCGATGGAGTTGTCCGCCGGCGGGCCGTTGAACTTGCAGCCGGCCGAGACGCCCAGGGTGCCGCCGGCGCACACGCGGGTGACGGCGGGGTTGGGCAGGCCCATCTGGGTGTTGAAGGCGGTGAAGTCCGTGGTCTTGAAGTCGTACGCGCCGACGACGACGAGCGTCTGGCCGGCGCCGGTGTGGGCGCCGCTGTGGTCCTCGTTGTACGCGTTGTTGAGGTCGCGCGGCGAGAAGTAGCAGCAGCTCGCGCCGAGGTTGTCGTGCGGCTGCACCTGCGCGTCCTTGCGGTGCGGCTGCGCCTTCGCGAGGTCGTCGAGGCCCATGACGCCGGTGGTGAACGCGGCGATGTCGGAGGGGAAGCTCGGGTCGTCGAGGATGGCGAGGCCGGCCACGCCGTCCAGGCGGACCTTGTGCAGGTCGACCTGGAACGCCTTCTGCACGGCGGCGGCGTCGCCGACGGCGGAGACCAGCAGGCGGTTGGAGAAGGTCTGCGTCACGGTGAAGCCGCTGGCGGCGAGCCACGCGATGACGGCGGCCTCCTGGTCGGCGGTGGGGCCGTAGAGGAGGTTGAACTGCTCCTGCGTCAGCCAGTGCTGGAACAGCGGCGAGGCGGGGTCGGACGCCTGCGCGATGAACGCGTCCAGGAGGTCCCGGTTGCGCAGGTCGAGGCCGATGGTGATGGCGACGGGCTGCGTCGCGGGGGCGAGGCCGTCGTCGACGGCGCGGTCCGCCATGGGGGAGACCGAGCCGTGCTTCTTCGAGTGGCTGGGGGAGGCGCCGATGGCGGGGAGCGCCACGACGGCGAGCAGGAGGAGGGCGAGTGTTGTTGCGACGAGTTTGGCTCTCATGGGGTCTCCGACGGCGGGGAGCCCAAGGTTCGACGGGTCCCGGCCATCGCCGCGCCATCGGGAAGTGGATTTTCGCGATTGCTGTGCGGGTCGCCTCCTCACGTATCCCATCTGCCGAAATGCGGGGTTTGCCCATATGCAACGGCCCTTCTCGCGCCCCGCCTTCAGCGCGGGACCGCCGCGCCGAGATGCATTGTTTCCCCCGGAAGCCCAACGCACAAGCCTCTAACGGCGGCGCGCGGTGAAGGGGGCGTGAAGCCGGAAGCGGTCCTCATCGACGCCGTCCGCACGCCCATCGGCCGCGCGTTCAAGGGCGCGTTCGCCAAGACCCGCAGCGACGACCTCGGCGCCTGGTGCATCGAGGGGCTGCTGGCGCGCGCCAAGCTGGACGCGAAGTGGGTCGAGGACGCGCTCATCGGCTGCGCCATGACGGAGGGTCCGCAGGGCTACAACGTGGCGCGCCAGGTCGCGCTGCTCGGCGGGCTCCCCGACAGCTCCGGCGCCGCGACCATCAACCGCTTCTGCTCCAGCAGCGCCTACGCGATGGCGCTCGCGCACAGCACCATCGAGTCGGGCTGGAACGACTGCATCGTCGCCGGCGGCGCCGAGACGATGAGCCTCATCCCGATGGTCGGCATGACCCCCGAGCTCTACGTCAACCCCCGGATGTGGGAGCGCCGCCGGACCTACTACAACTCCATGGGCCTCACCGCCGAGGAGGTCGCGGTGCGCCACAAGGTCAGCCGCGAGGACATGGACCGCTGGGGCGTCCGCTCGCACAACCGCGCCGAGGCCGCGCAGAAGGCCGGCCTGTTCGACGCCGAGATCCACCCGGTCACCGTCCCCGGCCCCGACGGCGCGCCGGTGAAGGTCACGAAGGACGAGGGCATCCGCTACGGCTCCACCTACGAGGCGACGGCGGCGCTGAAGCCCGCGTTCAAGCCCGACGGCGTGGTCACGGCCGGCAACGCCAGCCAGATGAGCGACGGCGCCGCGATGAGCCTCCTCACCAGCAGCAAGTTCGCGGAGGAGCATAGCCTGGAGCCGAGGGCCCGCATCCTCGGCGCGGCCGTGGCCGGCGTCGAGCCCGAGGTCATGGGCATCGGCCCCATCCCCGCCGTCCGCAAGCTCCTCCAGCAAACGGGGGTCGCCGTCGCCGACCTCGACCGATTTGAGATCAACGAGGCGTTCGCGAGCCAGGTCCTCGCCAGCATCCGCGAGCTTGGCATCCCGGAGGACATCGTCAACGTGGAGGGCGGCGCCATCGCGCTCGGCCACCCGCTCGGCGCCACCGGCACCCGCATCGGCGCGCACGTCCTCAACGCCCTCGGGCGGCAGGGCGGCGGCCTCGCCGTCGAGACGATGTGCGTCGGCGGCGGGCAGGGCTTCGCCATGCTCTACGAAGTCTACTGAGGAGCCGCGTGCCGACCGACGCCGCCACCGTCCTGGCCACCACCGGCCTCGTCGCCGTCGCGGCCGTCGCGGCGGCCGCCGCGTTCCGCCGCACCCGCGTCCCCGACGTCCTGCTGCTGCTCCTGCTCGGCATCCTGGCCGGGCCGGTGCTGCACCTCGCCCCCGCCGCCCTGTTCCGCGCCATCGCGCCGGTGGCGAGCATCGCGGCGGTGCTGGTCATCCTGTTCGACGGCGGCCTCGACGTGCACCTGCGCGAGCTGCGGCGCGGCGCCGGCCCCGCCGTCGCGGTCGCGCTCGCCGCCTTCACGGGCACCACGCTGCTCGCGGGCCTTGCCGCCGTGGCCTTGCTGGGCCTGCCCCTGCCTCTTGCCGCGCTGCTCGGGATGTGCTTCGGCGGCGCGGGCGTCGCGGTCGTGCTGCCGCTCATCCAGCGCATGGGGGTCAGCCGGGGCGCGCAGGCCCACGTGAGCCTTGAGACCGCGTTCGCAGACGTGCTGCTCATCGTGGGCGTCTTCACGCTCGCGGCCGCCCTCTCGGACCACGCCTCCTCCGGGTGGCTGCTGGCGCTCCGGGTCGGGGCCAGCTTCCTCGTCGCGGGCGCCGTCGGCGTCCTCGTCGGCTGGCTGTGGGTGCAACTCCTCGACAGGCCTTGGAGCAGGGGCCACGAGTCGCTGGCGACGGTCGGCGCGCTCTTCCTCGCCTATGCCGCCGCCGAGGCGCTCTATGGCGCGGGGCCGCTCGCGGTGCTGGCCTTCGCGCTCGTGCTTGGCAACAGCCGCCACGCCGCGACCTTCACCCGCACCGCCCTGGGCACGGCGGGGCCCCCAACGTTCCACCGGCAGGCCGCCCTTGCCATCCGCGCCTTCGTCTTCGTCGGCCTGGGCGCCACGCTCGATGTCCATGTCTTCCTCCAGCCGCGCGTGCTGGCCTTCGCCGCCGTCGCCTGCGCCGCCGTCATCGCGTCGCGGCTCGTGGCCGTCAACCTCGGGGCGCGCCGCGTCCTGAGGTCGCGCTGGGACCGGACCTCGGTGACGCTGATGTTCCCCCTGGGCCTGCCGACCGCCGCCGCGAGCCTGATTCCCAGCACGCGCTTCGGCCTCGCCGGCACGGAGAGCTTTCCGCAGGTGGCCGCCGCCGTCATCCTGCTGACCATCCTGGTGAGCAGCCTGCTCGTGGCCGCCGTCCTCCAGCCCGGCCTGCGCCGCCGCGTCGAGGGCGTGGGGCCGGCGGCGCCACAAGACGTATGACGCCTGCGCCGTCTGGCGCCGCATGCGCACCGCGCTCCTGGTGTTCCTCCTGTCCGCCACCGCCCTGGCGGGTTGCCTGCACGCCGCCCCCGGCGCCACCGTCACGACCGGCACCGGCGTCGCGGCCGGCGCGGGCGAGGCCGTCGGCGGCTCGCTGGAGCGCGTCGTCTCCGTCCCGCCGGGCACCTACGACTTCACCGGTCCCTTCAGCCGCGTCCTCCAGAAGGGCGCGCTTGCCATCAAGGCCGTGGAGCACGTGTACACCCCTGGCCCCGACGGCGCCGACATGGAGATGGGCGTCTGGCGGCCCGACACGAAGGAGAGGGTGCCGGTCCTCGTCCACGCCAGCCCGTACTACGGCTTCACAATGGCCGCCGGCACCCGCGTCACCGACAAGGTGGGCTACTACGGCAACCTCGTGGACAACTTCGTGCCCCACGGCTACGCGGTCGTGGGCCTGGCCATCCGCGGCACCGGCGACTCCGGCGGCTGCAACGACCTGATGGGCCCCAAGGAGGTCGCGGACCTCGACGCCGCCATCACGTGGCTGGGCGAGCAGCCGTGGTCGAACGGCAACGTCGCCATGATTGGCATCAGCTACGACGGCTCGACGCCGTGGAGCGCCGCCGCCACCGGCAACCCCCACCTCAAGACCATCATCCCGCAGGACGGCGTCCCCGACGTCTACGGCCTCATGTACCGCAACGGCAGCAGCGAGCAGCGCGGCCCCCTGGTGCTGAACGGCCTCTACTTCGTGGGCGACGCCGCCACCGACGGCGCCAAGCCGCAGAACGTGGCCACCCGCGTCCTCTGCCCCGACGCGGCGCAGGGCCTCGCGCTCTCCGTCTACTCCGGCGCGACGGGCGCCCCCGACCCGCTGGGCTTCTGGGAGGCGCGCAACCGCAAGCCGCTGGTCGAGAGGAACTACAAGGGCTCCGTCTTCAGCGTGCAGGGGCTGAAGGACTTCAACGTGGACCCGAGCATGGTCATCCCATGGGTGGACCGCCTTGACGGCCTGGGCATCCGCACCCGCCAGCTCATCGGCCAGTGGCAGCACCAGTATCCGGACACCCTCGGCAAGGACGGCAAGACCGCGAAGGACTTCCGCGCCGACTTCAACCAGGCCGTGCTGCTCTGGCTCGACCACGAGCTGAAGGGCCTGCCCGCGGACTCCGCTCCCGCCGTGCAGGTGCGCGACGACGGCGGCCGCTGGCGCAACGAGGCGCACTACCCGCCGCACGACACCGCGTGGATCTCCTACAACCTCACCAACGGCTTCCTGCGCGTGGGCGAGACGCCGCCCCGCCAGTCCCTCATGCTCCTGCCGCATGCCTCCGAGGGCGTCCCGCCGCAGCTGCCGCCGACGGTGGCCGCCTCGCCGCACGCCGCCGCCGACTTCGACACCGCGCCCCTGGACCGGGAGACGCTCGTCGTCGGCCTGCCCAAGGTCCCGGTCACGGTGACGCCGCAGGGCCCCGGCGGCTACATGGCCGCGTTCCTCTACGACGTCGCGCCCGACGGCAAGATGCGCACGATGGGCTACACGACGATGAACCTCGCCTTCGCCGACGGCGGCCGCGAGCGCCACGAGGTCGTCCCCGGCGTCCCCTTGCAGGTCAACTTCGAGTTGCAGCCGCTCGACTCCGTGGTGCCCGCCGGCCACCAGATTCGCCTGCGGCTGTGGGTCTTCACGGACGGCGACCGCCTCCCGACCCTTCCGCCAAGCAGCGTCACGTTGGAGACGGGCCCGGGCATCCGCTCCCTGCTGGAGCTGCCGACGGTCACGCGCGACCCGAGCGTCTACTTCCAGCCGCCGGTTCCGGCGAAGTAGAGCGACCAAACCACGATTGCACGGGATGCACGGAACCTTCTCCGTGGAATCCGTGCCGGTGGCTCGTCCGTCAGTCGGTCAGCGCTGCGACAGCGGGATGACGAACTTGAGCCCCGTGTGCGTGGCGCTGACGCGGGCGACCTTGACGTCCTTGAGGCCGGCGTCGCGGCCGGCGGCGATGACGTCGGCCTCGCCGGGGTCGCGGCGGCCCTTCGGGTAGATGACCCAGAGGGCGCCCTCGGGGGCCAGGCGCTCGCGGAGGGTGGCGATGCGGGCGAGGTCCGCCAGCTTGTCCGCGCCGAGGAGGACGACGTCGAGGTTGGCGCGGCCGCCCAGCACGCCGAGCCGGTCGACGTCGGTCTGGAGGTCGGCGGGGAGGGCGATGCAGTGGACGCGCAGCCCTGCGCGCAGGCCCAGCTTGTCGAGGACGGTGGGAGGGTTGCGGATGCGCTGCGCGACGCTGTCCGCCTTCTCCTCAAGCGGGAACTCGGCGACGGCGCCCGCGACCTGGAGGCGGAGGATGCCGCCCGCGCTGGAGACCACGGCGACGGTGGCGTAGGGGTGCTCGCCCTTGAGGCCGCCGCGCAGGGTGACGTGGTCGCTGGCGAAGTCGGCGTGGACCCTCACCGTGCGGCCGGCGACCACGGCGGTGCCCTCCACGACGGTTCCCATGCGGAAGGCACGGCGGGAGGATTGCTTTGAGGCTGCCGCTTCATAGGGTCCGCTGCCCGTCTCCCATGTAGGCTCGAAGCCGCCATGAAGTCGACCCTTTCGCTTGTTGTGGAAACCTCGGGCCCTCGCGTCAGCGATTTTTGCGCTTCAACACTAAATGGCCACCCCACTTACCGGCTATGGTCATGGATGAAGAGCGCCGTCTCGCTGGGAAAAGGGTCCGAACTGTGGACAAAGAGTGGCAGTTGGGGATGCTGACGGAGGTCATCCACAAGCATGCTGAAATAATGACCAATATGGAGCGAGCCGCTCTGTATCAAGCGCACTTGGTCTTTGCCGTAGCGGATTTCGAAGCACTCATGGATTTGCACATCGCATGGAGTTTGCGTGCGCGGAAAAAAGGGAAGAGCAGGTTGGAACGATGGAATACAGTGGCAGGAGACGCCTTGGGCGATAAATGGCCGAAACTGAGCGTGGTACCATGGGCTAATGACGAAAACCACGACCCTAAGACCATTCAGGATTGGTTTGCCGGCCTTACAGCTATGCGAAACAATATCGTCCACGCCAGGCCCGCGGACGAAGCCAGCAAACAACAGATTACAGCCGCCGGATTGCCGACAGACACATGGCGCCTCGGGGAAGATTACCTCGACCGGTTCGGCACTATGTCGAATTGGGTAATGGGAACGATGTTCCGGGTAACTGAGGCGTTACATCAGGAAGGTTAGCGGACACGCGACGATTTGTTCCGCGCGTCCGAGGACACGGGCGGGCGCTGCCGGTCCATCGCCCAGTTGACGACGGCGATGGCGTGGTTGCCGTGGTACCAGTGCGGGCCGAGGCTGACCCGCTGGGCGCCCAGGCCGTCGAGCAGGCGGTACTCGGGCTTGGTGAACGGCACGTGGTCGGAGAGCAGGAAAATGGGGTCAGCGGGGAACGTGGCGTCGAGGACCGGCGTGCCCTCGGGGTCGAGCAGGACCGGCGTGCCCTTGCCCTTGAGGTCCTCCATCAGCTCCTCCAGCCCGAACGCGGCGACGCTGAGGCCGCGCTGCACCTCCTTCCAGTCCGGCACCGACCAGCCGCCCTGGAGCGCCTGCTGGAGGCGCGCGGCGGTGGAGCGCTCGTCGGGGTGGAGCATCTGCACCTTGGCGCCCTCGATGCGGACCGTGCGCTGGCGCAGCGCGCTCTGGGCGAAGACCGAGTAGGACTCGACGTCCTCGCGCAGGCCGTGGCTGAGGAAGAACGCGGCCTGGATGTTGCGGCACAGGACGTCCACGCGGCCGGCGCCCGCCGTGAGGTCGTTGAGGTGCCACTGGCCCGAGGAGTCCCCGGTGTGGCTGACAGTCACGAAGCGGCGCACGGGCGCGCCACCCCGGGCCGGCGGTTCAGCCTTGCGCGCAAGCCTCAGGCGCCGGGGTGCGCCCACTCGCGCAGCGTAGTCATCTGCGCGTCGACCTCGGCCCAGCCGCCGCCCCCGTCGTCGTTGAACGGGTCGAGGGTGACGTTCTGGCCGTGCACCCACAGGACGATGGTGCCGCCGTCCACGGCCTGGCTGTTGGGGTCCTTGTCCTGCGGCGGGCGGGCGGTGGCGAGGCCGCGCTCGATGGCCGCCTTCGCCGTGGCCCAGTCCGCCTCCGGCAGCGTGGCGGTGACGACCTCGGTGACGCGCACCCGGACGTGGCCGGGGCTGCGGAACAGCACGCCGTCCTGGAGCAGCGGCGCCACCGTGGGGCGCCAAGCCTCCAGGCCGGGGTTGAACGTGATGTTGACGCCGGCGGGGGCGCTCGCGTCGTGCGAGGCGCGGACCCACAGCACCTTGCCGCCATCGTCGACCGCCGTGAACGGGAGCGCCGGCCCGTAGCCCTCCGAGTCACTCCCGATGTAGCCGTAGCCGAAGCCCTGCGCCGCCATCGCGCCGCCCCACTCGGTCCAGGCCCCGACGCTCGGGCCGGGATGCGTGGTGGCCGTCTGCGGCGCCTGCGTCGCGCCGAGGCAACCGGACGACAGCACCAGGAGCAGGCACAGGGCGAGCGGGAGGCCAGGGCGCATCGCCACGCCATGGGCGGGGGCTAGGAAAACCCGCTCATGTGGTTGGGCGGCCCGCCCACGGCCGCAGCGCCGCCAGGAAGGAGTGGCATGCTCCGGCGCTGGCCGGCAAGCTTCCTTGCCACCCGCGCGACGTTGAGGGCTTACTTCTTCTGTCCCATCTGGCGGCCCATCTGGCGCATCATCTTGCGGTTCGAGCCCATGCCCTTCATCATGCCCTTCGTCGCCTCGTAGTACTTCAGCAGCTCGCGCACCTCGTTGGTGGTGCGGCCGGAGCCGCGCGCGATGCGGCCGATGCGGGGCGACTTGAGCAGGCCCGGCTCCTCGCGCTCCTCGTCCGTCATGGAGTCCAGGATGACGCGGAAGTGGCGCAGCTTCTGCTGCGTGCCCTCCATGTCGCGGCCCTGCAATGCGGCGCCCATCTGGCCCGGCAGCATCTGCGCGACCTTGCCAAGCGGGCCCATCTTCTGCACCATGTCCATCTGGCCCATCATGTCGTTGAGGCTGAAGCGGCCGGTGAGCATCTTGCGCGCCACCTTCTCGGCGTCCCCGCCCTTCATGGCGGCGTTCGCCTTCTCCAGCAGCGCCTCCAGGTCGCCCATGCCGAGCAGGCGGCCGATGAAGCGCTTGGGGTCGAGGGCCTCCAGCTCGTCCACGTGCTCGCCGGTGCCGATGAAGACGACGGGCGCCTTGGTGACCGCGACGGCCGACAGCGCGCCGCCGCCCTTGGCGGTGCCGTCGAGCTTGGTGATGATGACGCCCGTGACCTGCACGGCGTCGTGGAACGCCTTCGCCTGCGACTCCGCCTGCTGGCCGACGGCGGCGTCCATGACGAGGAACTTCTCGTCGGGCTTGGCGGCCTCGAAAATCTGCTTCATCTCCTCGATGAGCGAGTCCTCCAGCTTGTCGCGGCCGGCGGTGTCCACGATGATGATGTCGTTCTTCTTCCGCAGTTCCGCGAGGCCGCGCTTGACGATGCCGGCGGCGTCGCGCTGGTCCCTCTCGCCGTAGAACTGCACCTGCACCTTGTCGGCGAGCTGCTTTAGTTGGTCGTGCGCGGCGGGGCGGTGGACGTCGGCGGCGATGACGGCAACGCGCATGCCCTTCTTCTTGAAGTGAAGCGCGAGCTTGCCCGTGGTCGTCGTCTTGCCCTGGCCATACAGGCCGACCATCATGATGACCTGGCCGCTGCGGAGGCCAATCTGGCGCGGCTTGCCGAGCAGCTTGACCAGCTCGTCGTGGACGATGCGGACCACGTGCTCGCGGTTCGACATCCCGGGCAGCGGCTTCTCCTCCAGCGCGCGCTGCTCGATGACCTTGCTGAGCGCCAGCACCTGCCGCACGTTCATGTCGGCCTGGATGAGCGCGCGCTGGATGTCGCGCGTCACCTCCTTGATGAGCGTGGCGTCGATGCGGCCCGCGTTGGCCAGCTTCTTCAGGGTGGAGCGCAGGGAGTCCCCGAGCCCTTCCATGACCATGCCTTGGCCCAGGGAACGGAGGTATTTGAGCCAAAAGGCAGGGGCGCTAGAGGCGGCGGCGGACGGCGAATGCGGCGAGGCCGAGGAGGAGCGCGCCCACGGCGAGGGCGGCGGCGGGCGCCTCCCGGCTGGCGGAGGTGGGGATGCCCAGGGCCGTCGTCTCGGTGCCCGTGGAGGTCGGCGTTGGCGTCTCGCTCGGCGCGGGCGGCAGGCGCGAGAAGGTGATGGCGTAGGGCGACTTCGTGTCGAAGGCGGGGACGTCGACCTCCGGGCTGCCCACCGCGATGGAGAAGCGGCCCGTGTAGGTGGCGCCGTCGATGCGGTCGATGCGCCAGCCCGGCGGGGCGCGCACGACGACGTACTCCACCGTGGCGGTCTGCGTGGGGGACGGGGAGGTCTGGGTCGGGCGCGGCAGGGTGGGGTCGGTGCCGCCGCGCAGCACCATGGTGTCGGGGACGCGCGGCTGGTCGAAGCGCACCTCGCGGATTTCCTGCGTCTCGAGGTCGACGGGCTGCGTGACGTAGGTCGGCTGGGTGTAGTTCTGGTGGTGGAAGGTGTGGCCGACCTTGCGCCACGTGACCGCATGCAGCGCCAGGGCGTCCCAGGCCCCGAGGAGGTCGCCGCCCTCCGCGCCGAGGGCCCGGATGGCCAATCGGCTCGGGTCCGCCCAGAACTGGACGGTGCCGGCGCGAAACGCCTCCTGCTCGGAGGGCAGCACGGTGCCGTCCTTGTCGGTGTCGAGCTGCGCGAACAACGCCTGGCGCTGCGTGAGGTTCGTGGTCAGGTCCACCGCCACGCGCACGATGCGGAAGTCGTCGATGCCCTCGATGACGATGACGCAGAACGCGGCGGCCGGTGGCGTCGCGGCGGCGGGGGTTGCCAGGAGGGGCGCGCACAGCATGGCACCGAGCAGCGCAAGGGTGGCGAAGGCGCGGCGCGAGGGGGTGAAGGGCATTGCCCTGCGCAGCGGTGTCCCATCCTCAAGGCTTCCGGAATTGTTGGGGATTCCTAGGCCAGAATCAGGTCCAGCGCGGTGGAGACTTCGCGCTCCTTCAGTTCCTTAGCGCCGCGCAGGCGGCGGGCCGCGACCTTGACGCCCCTCGTGAGCTTGCGGGCGCGGCTGCGCGAGACGCCCTCGGCGCGCAGGAGGTGGTAGCAGCGGGAGAGGCGCTTGCGGCGGCCCAGGATGCTGAAGCGGCCCTGGCTCATCTCGGTGCGGAGCGCCGACTCGACGATGCCGCGTTCGCTGGCCATCACTCCTCCAGGATGCGTTGCAGCACGATGCGCAGCCCCGCCGCCGTTGGGCCCTTGGCGAAGTAGTCGGTGCCGGCGGTCCAGGCCTTGCTGGCGATGTCGAGGTGCGCCCAGGTGGCCTGCCGCGCGAAGTGGCGGATGAAGGAGCCGCCGATGCTGGCGCCGGCGCGGATGGTGAGGCTGATGTTCTGCAGGTCGGCGTAGGTGCCCTTGTTGGCCTCGTCGAACTCCTCGCCCTGCGGCAGTTGCCACGCCTTGTCGCCGCAGGCGCCGCTGTCGGCCAGGAGCTTCTGCGCGAAGGCGTCGGTGTTGCTCATGAGCGCGACGTAGGTGGGGCCGACGGCGAAGTCGCAGGCGCCGGTGAGGGTGGCCATGTCGATGATCCAGGCCGGGTTGAAGGTGTGGGCGTGCGCGATGGCGTCGGCCAAAATCAGGCGGCCCTCGGCGTCGGTGTTGAGGACCTCGATGGTGGTGCCGTCCTTGGCGGTCACGATGTCGCCGGGGCGCTGCGCGTTGGGGCCGGGCATGTTCTCGACGGCGGCGACGATGCCGACGACGCGGTGCTTGACGCCGAGGCGGCCGAGGACGGCCATGAGCGCGATGGTGTTGCAGGCGCCCACCTTGTCGTACTTCATTTCCCACATCTTGTCGCCCGGCTTGAGGCTGATGCCGCCGGAGTCGAAGCAGACGCCCTTGCCGACCACCACGAGGGTCTTCTTGGCGCCCTTGGGGTGGTAGTCCATCGTGATGAGCTGCTCCTCGTTGGCCGAGCCCTGCGCGACGCCGCACAGCGCGCCGAAGCCCTCCTTGCGAAGTTCCGCGCGGCCCTTGACGGTGACCGCGTAGCCGTTCTTGCGGCCGCGGCGCGTGGCCTCGGCGGCGAGGAACTTGGGCGTGGCGACGTTGGCGGGCGTGTTGGAGAGCAGGCGCGAGTCGTTGACGGCCTCGGCGGCGAGGATGGCGCGGGCGACGGCCTTGCGGACGGCGGGCGCGGGCGGGACGAGGACCTGGAAGGTCGCGAGCTTGGTGGGCGCGGGCGCGTCCTTGCGCTCGGCCGGCTTGGACTTCCACTGGTCGAAGTCGAGCGCGCCGATGAGGACGCCGTGCGTGACGGCCTGCGCGGCGGCGGCGTTGGCCCAGGTGTCGGTGACGAGGGAGGTGGCCGCGGTCGTGCAGCCGAGGCCGGCGGCGGCGCGGGCGCCGAGGTTCGCGAGCGCGCCAATCTTCTCCTGGCTCAGGCGGGCCTTGTCGCCGGAGCCGACCAGGAGGACCCAGCCCCTCGGCGTGGGCAGCGAGCGGACGGTCTTGAAGCCGAGAGCGATGTCCTTGTTGGCCAGCAGTTGGGCGACGGCGGCCTCTTTCTCCAGCCCGAGCGCCTTGAGGCCGGGGGCCTTGCGCGCCGCGTCCACGCCAACGATGTACGCCTGGGCGGCGACCTGCTTCGGCCCGACGGCCACGACCTCGACCATGCGCAGGGCACCCGCCGCGGGTTGAAAAGAGCCTTCACCGTGCCCCGGGCGTGGACCTGGAGGAGCGCGCCCGCGCGTTCATGGCGGCCCTCGGCGGCGGCGCGGTGGCGGAGGTCGCGGCCCTGCTCGCCGACGGCGCGGTGTATGACGTCCAGGGCGTGGGCGCGATGGGCAAGGAGGCGTTCGTGGCCTACCTCGGCGCGGTGCGGGCGCGGCTGCCCCAGGCCGCCTTCACGGTGCGCGCGGTCGTGGTGCGCCGCAACGTCACGTTCGTGGAGTGGACCCGCGCCCCCGACGCCGGGCAGGGCGTCCACGTGCTGAGCTGGGACCAGGACGGCCGCGTCGCGCACGCCACGGTCCACGCCCGCTCGCCCGTCCTGGGCCACCAGGGTTGACGAAAAATGGAGGCGGCGGCCAGACCGGGGGAAGGAGAACAAGCCACCCCCAATCCAGCCGCCGCCAGGGTCGAAAACGCAGCCGGAGCCACGCCTCCCATCCCGTGTTTCCAGCGGGACACGGCTCCATCCAGCGGAGCAGATTAATGGTTGTGGCCAAGGTGGCTACAATTGCCTTTGCAAGAACCGCCGGAACTGGAGGGGAATCAGGAGGAAGGCGGACCTCCCGGCGGCCTGGAAGCATCGACGCGGGCGGCACCGCGCCTTTCGGGAGCAAGCTCCGGCTGGACGGCGTGGCTTGCACCCGACCCGAAAAACGAGAAATGAAAGAGGGAAGGAGGGGGAAAGGGGAAGGCAGGGCGCTTTACAGCCCCTCGGGGAGAGGGGGCGCGCCGGGCTGCGGCGGCGGGTTGGGCGGCAGCGGGGTGGGCGGGCTGGGCGGGTTGGCGGGGCCGGGCGGCACGGTGGGGAACTGCGGCTGCGGCGGGTCGCCCGGGGCGCTGGGCAGGCCGGGGTTGGGCGTCGGGGGAAGCGCCGGCAGCGTGGGCGTGGGGGGGATGCCGATGCCGTGGCCGGCGGGCTTGGGGCCGCAGGGGGTGCTGCTCAGGACGCGGCAGAAGGCCCATCCCGACATCGCCAAGGCGTCCGCGCGCTGCTGCTCGGCGGTGGCCAGCGCGGAGGTGGTGGCCGTGGCCTGGTAGGCGTCGACGGAGTCCAGCACGGCGTTGACCGAGCCGTCGGCGTAGCCTTCGGCGCCGGCGCGGACGGTGCGGACGTAGGCGGAGTTGTCCTGGGCCACGGCGTTGGCGTAGTCGAAGCCGGCGTCCACGAAGTTGTCGTGCGCGTAGTCGACGGCCTCGCCGGACACGCCGCCGAGGTAGTCGTTGAAGTCGCTGGCGTAGTAGTACATCGCGTTGACGTAGGTCTGCGCGTCGGTGGGGTACTGGCCGGCGTGGGCGATGGCGTCGCCCTCCCACTGGCCCAACTGGGTGTTGTAGTCGGCTGCCCACTGCTGCACCTGGCCGACGTAGGTCAGGGTGTAGAAGGCGCAGTCGACCGCGATGGTCGTCACGTTGTGGCTCGGGTCCACGCACGACGGCGCGGCCTGGGCGGCCGGCGCGGTGGCGACGGCGACGAGGGCGGCGGCGAGGGCGGTCAGGAGGATGGGTCGGTTCATGGGTTCACCAAGAGGCGCGAGGCGCCGGACGATTGGAGGAGAAGGAGGAGGGCGTGAAGGGGGTGAGGGTGCCGGGCCGGCTCACCAGATGGTGGGGGCCGGGCCGGGCGTCGGCGGCAGCGCCGGGCCGCCCGGGGTGGGCGGCGCCCCGGGGAGGCCAGGCACCGGCGGGATGCCGGGGACGCCGGGGACGCCGGGCAGCGGCGCGGGCGGGGTGCCGGGCAGGCTGGGCAGGGGCGTCGAGGGGATGCCGGGCAGCGGCGGCGACACGGGGTTCACCGAGGGCATGTCGCCGCACGGGTTGGCCGACAGGACGCGGCAGAAGACCCAGCCCGTCATCGCCAGGGCGTCGCCGCGGACCTGGTCGACGATGGGGTGGACCGCCTCGGTCGCCTCGCCGACGTAGGCGTTGGCCCACGCCTCCGTGCCCTCGTCGAGGGCGTTGACGTAGGCCTCGGCGCCGGCGCGCGCGCCGAAGGCGTAGGCCTTCTCCTGGTCGCGCACCCCCTCCGCGTAGCCGAGGGGCAGGGTGTTGCCGGCGTAGCCGAGCAGCCCGCCGCTCTGGGCGTCGAGGTAGTTGTTGAGGCCGTTGGCGTAGCCCGCCAGGCCACCCTCGTACGCGGTGAGGGCGGCGGGGTAGGTGGTCGTCAGGAACGTGGCGTAGGCGCTGCCCCAGGCCGCGACCTGGCCGGCGTAGGCAGTGCCCCAGGCGCCGGCCTCGCCGGCCTTGCCGGAGGCGTAGACCACGCAGTCGACGACGATGGTGGCCACGTTGTGGCCGAGGTTGACGCAGGGCGGCAGGCCAGGCGACGGGGGCGGGGGCGGCGGGGGCAGGCTCACGGGCGGGCCGCCGCCGCCGATGAGGACTTCGATTTTCCCGGGGGGGACCGGGGGCACGGCCTGGGCCACCGGGGCGAGGGCGAGCAGCGCGAGGGCGCAGGCCGCCAGCAGGGGGGTCATCTTGTTCATGGGGTTCACTCGGTTGGCGGCAAGCCACCAGCCAAGTGCAGGATTGGCCGGGGTTTATTCGCGGTTTTGGAGCAAAGGCCGGCCATCGCCTCACGAAAACGTGGGGTCAGTCGACGTAGTTGCCGCCCTTGCCGGCGCTGCCGGTGACCCAGGAGCCGTGGTAGGCGGGGTCCTCGGCCTTGGCGCCCCACGCCGTCACGTGCAGCGGCTTGAAGGTGTCCACCATGACGGCCATCTCGTCGGTCTGGAGGGCGCCGAAGCTGGCCTCGTAGCGGCCCGGCTGCGGGGCGTGCGGGATGCCGGCCGGGTGCAGGGTGATGCTGGCGGGGCCGACCCCCTTGCGGCTGGCGAACTGGCCCTCGACGTACCACAGCAGCTCGTCGCAGTCGACGCTGGAGTGGGGGTAGGGGCAGGGGATGGCCTCGGGGTGGTAGTCCAGTTTGCGTGGGACGAAGGAGCAGATGACGAACGAGCCCTTGCCGCCGAGGAATGTCGTGTGGATGGGGGGCGGCAGGTGGACGAGGCCGGTCTTGGGCTGGTAGTCGTGGATGTTGAACGCGACGGGGTAGGCGGTGCCGTCCCAGCCGACGACGTCGAAGGGGTGGTGCGGCAGAATACGCTCGGTGTAGCGGTCGCCGCGCTTGAGGAGGACCACGAAGCCCTCCTTGGTGCCGTCCTTCTGCGCTGGCTTGTCGGGCGAAGAGAGCTGGTGCGGGCGGCGGAAGTCGCGGTGGCTGTAGGGCGCGTCCATGCGGAGCTGCCCCGTCGGGTTGCGGAAGTTGGAGGGAATCTCCAGCCCCGAGCGGCACTCCATCCACAGGACGTGGACGGGGCCCTTGGCGAAGCGGATGCGGTGAATCAGGCCACGCGGAATCCAGACGTAGTCGTGGCGGCGCAGCTCGACGTCCCCAAGCTCGCTCGACAGCACGCCGGAGCCCTCGTGCAGGAACAGCAACAGGTCGCCATCGCCGTTCGCGACCAAGCCCGAGTCGGCCACCGTGGGCTGGCTGGTGCCGAGGCGCACGTCCTCGTTGCCGGCCACGATGCGCAGGCTCTCCCACAGGGTGCCCTTTCCCGCGAGGCCGGGGGTGACGAGGTGGCGGCGGCGCAGCGGCTGGCCTGCGGCGTCATTGGCGGGCTGGAAGGTGTCGGTCAGCTTGGCGGGGCGGCTGCCGACCTCCATGGCCGGGTTGTTGCGGCGGTACGCGATGGAGTAGGCGCCGTCGAACCCCTTCCGGGTGATGCAGTGCTCGTAATAGACGGGGCAGCCGTCGGCCGCCGGGTCCGCCTTGGGCCGCTTGAGCTGGATGTGGTGCTTGGCCGGCACGGTCCCCAGGCGGTGGTAGTCGAGCATCGCAACCGCCCCTAGGCGGGCGCCCTGAAAAAACGCCCGCTCGCGGCCCACCCCTGGTCCCCTCGTGTTGGAGCCCCGTTTGGGCGACTTCCCGGCACGTGGCCTATTTCAACCTTGACAACAAGGGGCAAATAGGCCCACGGACGCACCTAGCGTTGCCCTTGCTGCAAACAGGAGCATGAACCCGATGCGCAACACCCCCCTCTTCCTGACCCTGATGATGGCCCTCCCCCTGGTGGCCCTGGCCCCCGCGGCCAGCGCCGTCGAGCTGGAGTCCAGCATCGCCAACGTCGCCCCCGTCGTCGTCTCCATCAGCCTGGCTGGCCTCACGAGCGGCACGCTCGTCCCGGTGGCCGGCGGCACGGCCACGCTCACCGCCACGGTCGTCGCCTCCGACGCCAACGGCTTCAACGACATCACCTCCGTCACCGTCGGCATCATCAAGCCCGACGGCACCTCGGTCCACGTCGCCCAGGGCGCCGGCACCTTCACCGGCAGCGGCGGCGGCGGCCTGCAGTCCACCTACACGCGCACGCTGACGATGAACTACTACGACGCGGCGGCGCTCACCACGACGACCTACAAGATCAAGGCCGTCGCCACGGACGTCGGCGGCCTCACCGGCACCAACGCCCTCACCCTGGCCACCTTCAACTACGGCCAGCTGGTCGCCCTCAACGCGCCCGCCTCGGTGGCGCTCGGCGGCTCCGGCGTCAACCCCGGCGCGGCCGGCTCCGTCATGAGCGTGAGCATCCAGAACTACGGCAACCAGCAGATGGACACCCAGGTGTCGGGCACCGCCCTCACCTTCTCGGGCAACACCATCCCGGTCGGCAGCATCGCCTACAGCCTGTCCAGCGACATGAGCGGCTCCACCGCCCTCACGGGCTCGGCCGCCACGCTGTCGAGCTTCGACCTCGCGTCGGGCTCCAGCAGCGCCCGGACGACCTACTTCCAGCTGACGGCCCCCACCGGCCTGCCCCCCGGCAGCTACACCGGCACGCTGACGGTCGCGGCCGTCGCCGGATAGCCACGGCAAGGCTAAGCCCGCCATGCCGCTCCGGGCGGCGTGCGCACCCGCGCCGCCTGGGCCCTCCTGCTGCTGGTGCTGGCGGCCACGCCGCTGGCGCCCGCGCAGGCCCAGGGCTGCAACGCCCTGGGGGTCACGCCCATCCGGCTCGAGCTCACCGGCCTCCAGGCCGGGCAGTCCTACCGGCAGGTCATCTCGGTCCAGAACCCCTGCACGTTCCAGCGCTCCATCACGACGGAGCGCGATGGCGTGGCGGGCGGCTGGGCCACCCTCTCCCCCGCCACTTTCGATGTGGCGGCCAGTTCGGCGCGCGACGTCGAGGTGCTGCTGCGGGTTCCCGGCAACCAAGGCCCCGGCAGCCAGTCCGGCTTTCTGCGCTTCATCGCGGCGGCCGGCAACGCTCCCGGCGGCTCCGGCCAGGCCGTGAGCGCCGCGGTCGCCGTCCCGCTCAACCTCACCGTCGGCGGCACCGCCGTGGTCAAGTTCGCGTGGTCCGCGCCGCGCGTCGAGGACGTCCCGCAGGGGGCCGACGTGCACGCCTTCGCCCTGGCCCGCAACGAGGGCAACGTGCGCGCCATGGCGCTGCTGCGCGGCGACATCCTGCCCTTCACCGGCGCGGGGTCCCTCCAGAACGCGACGGGCAGCCTCAGCCTCGACCCCGGCGAGGAGAAGGAGGTCCAGGTCACCTTCCCCGCCGGCCTCGCCGCCGGCCAGTACCGCGCCCACCTGCGCGCCGACGGCCTCGACGAGACGCTGCCGTTCAAGGTCACCCCGCCCGGCGCGACCCCTCCTGACGGCACGCTCAAGGCCCTGCTGCACACGGCGCGCGGGACGGCCGGCCAGCCGGTGCGCATCGACGGCTGGTTCCAGAACACGGGCCTGCTCCCCATCCGCGGCGCGCAGCTCAAGGCGGAGGTGCGCAAGGACGGCACGCTGCTGGCGCCCCTCCAGTCCGACGCGCTCGCGGTGGCGCCGGGCCAGTCGGTGAACCTGACGGTCTACTGGGTGCCGCCCTCGGGCGGGACCTACGCCATCGTCGGCAACGTCGTCTACGACGGCTTCCTGACGCCGGAGTCGCAGAGCCTGCTGAACGTGGACCCGGCCGGCGCCGGCTTCGTCCTGGCCTGGTGGTGGTGGCTCCTTGCGGCGCTCGCCGTGGCTGCCGTCCTCGCGTCGCTGCTGTGGCGGCGGCGCTCACGCGGGCCCGTGGCGCGGAAGCCGGGTCCGCCGTCGGATTCCCGGAGGCTGCGGCAGGCCTTGGCCCGCAAGCCCGCGCCGCAGCCGAAGCCCGCCCACCCCAAGGCGCCGGACGACCGGCCGAAGGGGCCGAAGCTCACGTAGCGCGGCGGGCCACGACCCGGACCTCGCTGAGCCTGCGCAGCGCGTTGCGGGCCGGGCACGACTCGTCGAGCCCGCCCAGGCGTTGCAGGTCCTCCGGCGTGAGCGCGGCGAAGTCGGCCTTGTCGATGCCTGCGGCGCGGCCATCAACGACGTGGTTGCGCCGCACGACGCCAATGCGCGCGCCGGAGCCGTCGTCGAAGAGGACGAGGTCCATCGCGTTCCTCACTGAACCACGAATCTCACGAATTGCACGAAACCAAGTGGTTTGGCTTCGTGGGCTTCGGGCAATTCGTGGTCCTGCCGGAGGTCAGTCTACCAGGTACGGGTTCTGCACGGTGCGCTCGCCGGTGCCGTGCGCCGCGGAGCCGCCGGCCTGCTGGCGCTCGATGCTCTCGAAGAGGGCGCGGAAGTTGCCCTCGCCGAAGCCTTGGTCGCCGTGGCGCTGGATGACCTCGTAGAAGAAGGGGCCGGCGGCGGCCTCGTTGTAGAGCAGCGCGGCCTCCTGCATGAAGATCTGGAGAAGGTAGCGGCCGTCGCGGCCGTCCACGAGGATGCGGCGGCGGCGCAGCTCCTCCAGGTCCTCCTTGAGGTTGGCCACGGCGCGCTCGGCGAGGCGCTCGGGGAGCATCTTGTAGTAGGCGTCGGGGGTGTCGAGGAACTTGAGGCCGGCCTGGTTCATCTGCGGGATGACGTCCATGATGGCGCGGGTCGAGAACGCGATGTGCTGCACGCCGGCGCCGCGGTTGTCCTCGACGTACTTGGCGATCTGGCTGGCGTAGTAGTTCGGCCGCAGCGGCTCGTTGGTGGCGAGCTTGACGTTGCAGGTCGGGTCCCACATGACCACGGAGTTGAGGCCGCTGCCGCCGGCCATGTCGGGCTTGGCGTCGCGGGTGTGGAAGCGGATGTCCCAGAAGTGCTCGAAGCCCAGCACGTCGCGGGTCCAGTTGACGTAGCTGCGCATCTCGCGGATGTTGCTCGTCACGTGGTCCATGTGGGTGAAGCGGTGGCGGTTGCGGCCGGGGCTGCCGACGACGGGGCTGAGGCGGGGGTCCACGGCGCCCTGGGTCTTCTCGCCCGGCGCCTCCTCGGCCACCAGGGGGCCCTCCTTCTCCAGGAAGCGGTACTCGACGTCGCCGAGCGGCGTGGCGATGCTGAACCAGCGGTAGCCGGGCTTGCCCTGCGCCTCGCCGAGGAAGTTGGCGCCGCGCTGCTCCAGGGTCTTGCGGGCGTGGTCGAGGCTGGCGACGCGGAAGGTGATGGCGCGCACGCCGTCCGGGTGGGCGCGCAGGAAGCGGGCCGCGTCGGACTCCTTCGTGGTGGGGGTGCTGCACTGGACGCGGACGCGGGCGGCGTCGAAGACGAGCGCCTTCTCGCCGGTCTCCTCGGTGTGCTTGGGGCTGGACTGGGCGGTGACGCCGAAGTCCATCTTGTCGGCGTAGAAGCGGCGCGAGCGCTCGAGGTCATGCACGACGAAGTCGATGTGGTCGATGGCGTGGATGCCAAGGTTCCGCAGCGGCGCCGGGGCCATGGGGAAAACCTACAGGTGCAGGGTGAAGAAGCTTCCCAAGGGGGCCTCCTTGCGTGCCCCCGGCCTGGCGTCCCCCGTCGCGTCGGCCTCCCACGAAGAGATTCCGCAGGCGGCCAGGATTGGTGGCAGGAATTGGGGAACCCGGACCGGGAAAACCTGGTTTTTCCAGGGCTGTAACGCCGTTATCCCTGCCATACCGATACGCTTCAATGATGCACGGGCATGGCGGGCGACCATGCGGCCGCTTCCACTCGTCACGCTTCTCCTCCTCGGCGCGGTCCTTCTGGCCGCCCCCGCGGACGCCACCATCCGGACCGCCACCGGCAAGCTCACCGGAACCCCGAACGGCGTGCCGGTCTCGGCGTGGCTCAACGTGACGGGCGACGACGAGACGGGGCGCATCGTCGCCGACTTCACGGGCCTGAGCCCGGCCGCCTACGAGAACTCCGCCGCCGTCGCCGCCCCCGCCGCGTGCCGGCTCTTCGCCCGCGCCACCGGAGGGGCCACCAACCTGGCGCGCTTCGCCGAGCGCGGCTTCATGGGCGTGGACACCGTGACGACGTGGAAGCACCCCGCGACGGAGGGGCCGGCCACCCACGACAAGCGCTTCGGCCCCTGCCCCCTCTGCCCGCACGGCCTGGGGCCGAACCATTTCGTCGTCGAGGCGCGCGTGGACGGGCGCGTGCCGGTCATCCCGGTCGCGGCGACCCTGCACTTCGCGGACTACACGGAGACCCTGACGCAGGACGCGCCGGGAGTCATCCACTCCGTCCAGAAGGACCGCACCTACACGGTCAACGGGACGGCCTTCACCTACGACTGGGACACCAAGGTCACGTACGACCCCGCCGCCGGCCAGCTGCCCGGGCCCCAGACCCGGACGACGTCGGACCTCGTGCTGCGCTACGACCCGCAGGCCCAGACGCTGCACATCGAGGCGACCGCCGTCATGGCGATGCAGCCCCCCGCGACCACCTCGAAGGGCGCGCCCGCCGTGCCCGTCGCGGCTTCTCTGGCCGCCGTCGGGGCGGCTGCGGCCATCGCCTTCGGGCGTCGGCGCGCCGAGCCGTGACGCAGCCCAGCTAGACGAGGTGGCCGCCGAGGACGAAGCCTGCGATGGTGAAGTAGATGACCAGCCCGGACACGTCCACGAGGGTCGCGACGAAGGGGGCGGACGCGCTGGCGGGGTCGAACCGCATGGCGCGCAGGGCGAAGGGCAGGCTGGAGCCGCTGAGGGTGCCCCACGCAACGACGCCGACGAGGCTCAGGCCGACGGCGACGGCGAGGCGGGCGGCAGCCTCGCCGTAGGAGCCGAAGAGCTGGTGCCAGAGGAGGATGCGCAGGACGCCGATGAGGGCGAGGATGCCGCCGAGGGCCAGCCCGGCCAGCAGTTCGCGCCGCACCACGCGCCACCAGTCGCGCATCCGCACCTCGCCCAGCGAGAGCGCGCGCACGATGAGGGTCGTGGCCTGGCTGCCGGAGTTGCCGCCGGAGGAGATGATGAGCGGGATGAAGAGGGCCAGCACGACCGCCTTGGCGATCTCGTCCTGGTAGGCGGACATGGCGCTCGCGGTCAGCATCTCGCCGACGAACAGCAGCGCGAGCCAGCCGGCGCGCTTGCGGAGCATGGTGCCGAACGGCGTCTCCAGGTAGGGCGTGTCGAGCGCCTGCTGGCCGCCCAGCTTCTGGATGTCCTCCGTCGCCTCGCGCTCCGCCACCTCCAGCACGTCGTCGGCGGTCACGATGCCCAGCAGGACGCCCTCGGAGTCGACGACGGGGAGCGCGAAGACGCCGTGCCGCTGCATCTCGGTGACCGCCCGCTCGCGGTCGTCGAACGCGGAGAGGGCGGGGAAGTCGCGGTTCATGAGGTCCCAGACGCGCTGGTCGGGGTCGCCGAGGATGACCTGCCGCAGCCGCAGGTCGTCGAGGAGGCGGCCCTTGTCGTCGGTGACGTAGAGGCGGCTGATGGTCTCGGAGTCGCGGCCGCGCGCGCGCACGTGCGCCACCGCCTGCGCCAGGGTCCACTCGGGCCGCAGCGCGACGTAGTCGGGGGTCATCAGGCGGCCCACCGACTCCGGCGGGTAGCCCAGGAGCTGCCGCGCCTCCTTCAGGTCGCTGGGGCTCAGCAGCTCGAAGAGGCGGCGCGTGACCTCGCCCGGCAGCTCGCCCAGCAGGGCGGTGCGGTCGTCGGGCGCCATCTCCGCCAGCACCTGCCGCGTCTCCTGGTCCGTCATGCCCTGGAGAAGCTTCTCCTGGCGGGCGGGGTCGAGGCGGCCGAACACCTCCGCCTCCGTCGAGCGCGGCAGGCAGCGGAACAGCAGCGCGTCGTCCTTGCCCGTCGAGGCCTCGATGAGCTCCTGCAGGATGGCGGGCTCCCAGTCCCAGATGCGGGCGCGGACGGCGGCCCACTGGCGGGCGGCGGCGAGGTCCAGCGCCTCCCGGATGCGCCCCTCCCGCGCCGCGTCCACGCCGCCGCGACGCCCAGGCGCCACATAAGTCGCCCGGGACGCATCCCTGTGCGTGCGGCCTGGGGCGCGCCGGGGCCGTGACGCGTCCGTGAAATAGTCCCCGCCACTTCCCTGGCGCGTGCAGGTGCTCCAGTTCTCGGGCGGGGCGTGGCGGCGCACCGACGAGCTGGCGCCCGAGGCCGCCCGCGAGCTGGCGTGGGGGCCGACGCACGTCTGGGTCCGCCTGGAGGGTCTGGAGCAGCAGCGCCTGGAGAACCTCGGCGCCACCTTCAACCTCCACCCGCTGGCCATCGAGGACGTGCG
>JAXDQP010000082.1:0-38192 GCA_034667745.1 Thermoplasmata archaeon | reverse complement strand
CCACCTGCGGCACCGTGCGCCTGTTCGGCGCCGACCCCCGCGCCCCCGCCACCCGCGCCCGCCTCGCCTACGTGCCGCAGAACGCCGTCCACGTCGAGGCCAAGTTCCCCGCCACGGCCTACGAGGTGGCGATGACCTCCCGCATCGGCAAGCGCGGCCTGCTGGCGCGGGTGCGCGCAGAGGACCACGAGAAGGTGCGCGAGGCCATGGAGGAGGTGAGCGTGTGGGACCTGCGCGACCGCCCCATCGGCCGCCTCTCGGGTGGGCAGCGCCAGCGCATCTTCCTCGCCAAGGCCCTCGCGCAGGAGCCGGAGCTCCTCCTGCTGGACGAGCCGACCACGGGCGTCGACCCGGAGGCGCGCGCCGACTTCTACGGCCTGCTGCGCCACCTCAACCGCGGCCACGGCATCACCGTCCTGCTGGTCAGCCACGACCCGTCGCACCTGGGCCTGCTGGCGGACCGCTTCGTCGCCGTGGACCGCATCAAGCGCTTCGACGGCACGCCCGCCGAGTTCGCGCGCCAGGGCGGCATCGAGCACCTGCACGACATGGAGTGCGACGTGCCGCCGCGCCACAAGGAGGCGCCATGAGCTTCGACCTGTTCCTGACGCAGCCCTACTTCCAGCGCATCCTTGCCACCGCGCTGCTCGTCGCCGTCACGGCGGCCGTCCTGGGCGTCTTCCTCGTCCTGCGCAACCTGAGCCTGTTCGGGGACGGCATCGCGCACATCAGCTTCGCGGGCGTCGCGCTCGGCTTCGTCCTCGGCATCCTGCCCGTCGGCATGGCGCTGCTGTCCAGCCTCCTCGGCGCGCTCGCCATCCAGGAGCTGCGGCGGCGCGGCATCACCAAGGGCGACACCGCCATCGGCATCATCTTCACCGGTTCGCTGGCCTTCGGCGTCCTGCTGCTCTCGTTCGGCACCGGCACGAACCTCAACCTGGAGAGCTACCTCTTCGGCAACCTCCTGCTCGTGGGCGCCACCGACTTCTACGTCGTCGCGGCGACGGCGGCCGTCGTGCTGCTGGCGCTGCTCCTGCTCTACCGCCCGTTCTTCTCGCTCACCTTCGACGCGCAGGCCGCCGAGGTGCAGGGCCTCCCGGTGCGCGCGCTGGAGACCGTGTTCACGCTGCTGACGGCGGCGGCCATCGTCATCGCGGCGCGCATCGTCGGCGTCCTGCTGGTCTCCAGCCTCCTCGTCGTCCCCGCCGCGACTGCGCTCCAGTGGGCGCGCGGCTTCCGGCAGGCGCTCGCCCTCGCGGTCGTGCTGGCGCTCGCCTCCGTCCTGCTGGGCCTGTTCCTGTCGGCGGAGATTGCGGTCCCGTCGGGCGCGGCCATCGCGGTCGTCAGCACGGCGCTGTTCGCGGGCGGCACGCTGCTCCAGCGCGTCGTGCGCGGCGCGTAGCTAGCCGTCGAGCAGCCGGGCCAGGTCGGCGCGCTGCACCGGCTTGGCGAGCAGGTAGTCCATGCCCGCCTCGGCGCAGCGCTTGCGGTCCTGGTCCGACCTGAGGCCGGTGACGGCGACGATGAAGGGGCTGCGCGGCCCAAGGTGCTCGTGGATGAAGCGCGTGGCGGCGAGGCCGTCGACGCCGGGCATCACGACGTCCATGAACACGAAGTCGTAGGCGCCGGTGAGGGCGGCCGCGACGCCGTCGGCGCCGCCCGCCACGCTGTCGGCGCGGCAGCCCAGGCGTTCGAGGAGGCGGACGAGGAGGAGGCGGTCGCTCGGCGAGTCCTCGACCACGAGGGCGGTGCCGTGCGTCATCCCTGCGGACTGGAGTTGCAGGAGCATGACGGGGGTTCGGCCGCGAGGGGTCTTGAACCTGCGCCGCGCCCTTTACGGCACCTTCATTAGGACGCATGAATCTTGGTTCATGTGGAAGCCGTCGCCCTCCTCCGCCTCATCTCGGAGTCCAGCCGCCACCGCCTGCTGCACACCCTCCGCAGCGGCGAGAAATCGGTGGGGCAACTGGTCGCGCTCCTCCAGGACGAGCAGAGCAACCTGAGCCACCACCTCGCCCTCCTGCGCCAGGCGGGACTGGTCGCGAGCCGCCGCCAGGGCCGCAACCAGCTCTACCGCCTCGCCGACCCCGAGGTCGCCCGCCTCCTCGACCAGGTGGAGCAGGTCGCCACCCGCCTCGACCAGGTCGCCTACACCTCCGGCCTCGGCATGCCGGCGGAGACCGTGTTCCGGGGCTATTGACGGCGCCGCAACCGGGATTGCGCCCGCTGCCCCGGGGTTCAAGTCCACGGCCCCGTTGCAGCCGCCGTGGCGGAGGAGTTCCACGAGCCGCGCCTCGGCATCTCGCGCGTCTACACCCGCACCGGCGACGGCGGCCAGACCGGCCTCGTGGGCGGCCAGCGCGTGCCCAAGGACGACCCGCGCATCACCGCCTACGGCACCGTGGACGAGCTGAACGCCATCGTCGGGCTGGCGCGCGCCAACGCCCTGGAGCGCGAGCCGCCGCTGCCAACGCTCGCCGCCTCCCTGCTGCGCGTGCAGCACCAGCTGTTCAACCTCGGCAGCGTCCTCGCCACGCTCCCCGCCGACGTCGGCCCGCGCCAGCCGCGCCCCACCGACGCCGACGTCGCGTGGCTGGAGGCCGAGATGGACGCGATGACCGCGCCGCTGCCGCCGCTGCGCTCCTTCGTCCTGCCGGGGCCGCCGTCCCTCAACGCCCTGCTGCACCTCGCCCGCACCGTCTGCCGCCGCGCCGAGCGGGTCTGCGTCACCCTGCGCCGCGAGGGCGGCTGCGGCGACCTGGAGGTGCGCTACCTCAACCGCCTCAGCGACGCGCTCTTCGTGTGGTCGCGCTGGGCCAGCCACCACCTCGGCGCCCCCGAGACGCTCTGGCAGCCCAACCAGGCCTGAGCGCCACTCCGGTCGGCTGCGCCAGGCAGGCGACGATGGCCTTGATATTGCGGTGACTGCTCCCCTGCCCGATGCCCAACAGCTCCGTGACCGAGGAGCGCGTCGCCTTCGCGCTGCCCGGCCTCGTCGGCCTGCTCATCGTCCTGCTCCTCTTCGGCGCGGCCCTCACCCTCGTCGTGCTCGGCATCGGCATCGGCCGCATCGCGCTGGTCCTGCCCGGCGTCGCGCTCGGCATCGGCGGCTTCCTCTGCGTCGGCGGCATGTTCGTCATCCAGCCCAACCAGGCGGAGGTCCTCGTGTTCCTCGGCAGGTACCGCGGCACCGTCAAGGACGCGGGCTGGTACTGGACCAACCCCTTCACCAGCAAGCGCAAGACGAGCCTGCGCGTGCAGAACTTCAACACGCCGCGCCTCAAGGTCAACGACGCCGACGGCAACCCCATCGAGATTGCCGCCGTGGTCGTCTGGCGCGTCCTCGACACCGGCCGCGCGAGCTTCGACGTGGAGAACTACGCGCAGTTCATCGAGATCCAGTCCGAGACCGCGCTGCGCCACATCACGACGCAGTACCCCTACGACTTCGGCAGCGACGCCAAGCAGCCGACGCTGCGCGGCTCGGCCGACGTGGTCGGCGAGGCGCTCAAGGACGAGCTGCAGGACCGCCTCGCGGTCGCCGGCATCCAGGTCGTCGAGACCCGCCTGACGCACCTCGCCTACAGCCCCGAGATTGCGGGCGCGATGCTGCAGCGCCAGCAGGCCGCCGCCATCATCGCCGCGCGCAGCCGCATCGCCACGGGCGCGGTCGGCATCGTCGAGACCGTGCTGGAGAACCTCGCCAAGAGCGGCGCCGTCAAGCTCACGGCCGACCAGAAGGCCAACATGGTCTCCAGCCTGCTCATCGTCCTCACGAGCGAGCGCGGCGCCCAGCCCGTGCTGTCGGCGCAGGGCAACGCCTAGGGCCGCCGGTCCACCACGGCCTCCAGGTCGAGGAAGGCGCGGTGGCCGCCCATCTCCGCCGCGAGGCGCAGCGTGTGCCGCTCGCCAAGCCCTGCGCCCTCCGACGCCTCGAGCCGCAGGGCGACGAGGGCGTGGCCGCGGCCCGGCACCAGGAGGTCGCTCTGCGAGAGCGTGGCCTTCCAGTCGCTGTCGAGCCCCGTGAGCCCGAAGTGGACGGCCTGCTCGCGCGGGTCGCCGTTGCTCACGCGGAGGACGAAGCGGACGCGGCCGCCGGGGTGGACGTGCAGCGTCGGCGCGAACGCGAACAGGCGCGGGCCGGGCCGGGGGCGCGGCGGGCGGGGGTGGGTCAGGATGGCTCGCATTGCCCTGCATTGCGCGGCCGCGAAGACCAGCCTTGCCGACGAAGAAGCGCGCTTCTATTGAGGCGGCTTGGGCGCAGACTGTGCGGGCAGGAACGGAAGGCTCCGCTGCAACGAAACCCAAACAAAAACAGGAGGGAGGAAGGGAGGAGGGGGAAAGCGGCCGCCTCAGGCCATCGACTTAAGGGCGGCCTCGCCGACCGCGACCGCGCCGGCGGGCAGCGGCGCGAAGCCGAGGGGGTCCGCGTACTGCTGGCCGTCGTGCAGCGCCCACCAGGCGAACTGCTTGAACGCGGTGACCTGCTCCGACGTGGCCTTGCTGCCGTAGCTCGACGCCTGCTTGTAGGCGAGCAGGTAGGTGTAGGTCGAGATGGGGTAGCTGCCCGTGCCGGGGGCGTTGGCGATGCTGACCTTGCTCCAGTCGCCCTCGGCGGCGGGGAGGGTGCCCGCGCTGGCGGCGGCCTTCGTGGCGCCCGCCGTGGTGGGGCCGAGGAACTCGCCGGCCTGGTTCTTCACGAGGGCCGCGCTCAGCTTGAGGCTCGTGACGTAGGAGAGGTCCACGTAGCCGATGGAGTTCTTGGTGCCCTGGACGGTGCCGCCGACGCCGGAGTTCTTGGCGTCCTTGGTCCAGTCCGCCCTCGACTTGCTCCACTCGGGCGACGAGAGCGCCGCGCCGCCGAACACGGAGACCCAGGTGGGGCTGGTGCGGGCGACGAAGTCGGTGTAGGCGAAGGTGGTGCCGGAGGAGTCGGCGCGCACGACGACCTTGATGGTCGCGGCGGGCAGCGCCACGCCGGGGTTGAGCGCCTTGATGGCGTCGTCGTCCCACTTCGCGATGGTGCCGGTGAGGATCTTGCCGAGGGTCTCGCCGTCGAGCTTGAGGCCGGTGACGTCGTCGAGGTTGTAGACGACGCCGATGGGGCCGAGCGCCTCGGGGAAGGTGAGGATGCCGGGGGCGGCGGCCATCTCGGCGGCCGTCATCGGGGCGTCGGTGCCGGCGAAGAGGACGTCCTTGTTGGTGATGTCCTTGCGGCCCTGGCCGGAGCCGGTGGAGCTGTAGGTGACCTGGACCTTGCTGTGGTCCTGGCCGTACTGCAGCGCCCAGAAGCCCATGAGCGGGGCGACGAAGCTGGAGCCGGAGCCGTAGACGCTCTGGGTCTTGCTGGGGTCCGGGAAGGGGTTGGCGGCGCTGGGGGCCGTCGTCTGCGGGCTGCCGGTCCCGGCGTGGGTCGGGGCGGTGGTCGGGGCCGTGGGGGTCTCGGTGGCCGGGGCGGTGCAGCCGGCGACGAGCAGGGCCGCCACCGCCAGGATGGCGATGGGGAGGGAGCGCATGGGAGGTGTCCTCCTGCGCGCCAAGAAACAACGTTGCTTGGAGGATGCGCTAGGAGAACATGTAGCCCACCTGTTTCTATTGAGAAATGGGGCGGGCCGAGGGCGCTCTGCCTAAACGGAAAATGCGCGCAAACGCAGGGGAGGAAAAATTGAGAACCAGAGAGAAACGAAGGAAGAAGAGAGGAAGGGGGGAAGGGAAAGGATGAGGCGGGCGCCTACTCTTCGCTTCGGCGGCGGACCGCGAAGGCGACCAGCACGAGGCTGGCCAGCAGGGCCAGCGGGGCCATGCCGGGGGCGCCCTGGGTCTTCACGACGCTGCCGCCGGCCTGGAGGGCCGCGACCTTCGCCTGCAGCTCCGCGAGCTGGGACTGGAGCGCGGCGAGGTCGCCGCTGCCCGTGGCCGAGGCGGCGGAGGCGCCGGCGGCGCCCTTGATGCTGATGGCGGAGACCACGTCGTTGACCTCGAGCTGCTGCACGCCGCCGCGCAGCGGCCCGGGCAGGGTGACGAGAATCTTGGTGACCTCGCCGGGGCTGAGCTTGGGCGTCATGCGGACATCGACGACGCGGCCGTCCAGGCGGGTCATCAGGACGCCCTGGCCCGCGTCGGCGCCGCTGTTGGTGACGGTGACCAGGATGTTGAGGGGCACGCCCGCCTGCGCGTCGTCGGGGCTCGTGAGGGCGACCGCGCTCGGCATCACGTTGGGCTGCAGGGTGAAGCTGCTCGCGGTGCCGATGCGGATGGAGTTGGCGGGGACGTTCTGCTGCTTGAACTGGTACGGGGTGCCCGCTGCCAGGCCCGCGCTGGCGCCGGTTGCGTCGGAGCCGGCCGGGGCCTCGGGGATGATGTAGTAGCTGCCGCCCTCGCGCTCCTCCAGCGCCGCCTTCAGCTGCTTGGGCGTCGCGAGGGTCGTGGTGCCGGAGCCCGCCGCGAGGGTGCCGTACACCTGGATGTCGCTGTCCTCGGCCTTGACGAAGGTGCCCGCGGCGTAGGGGCCGTTCGGGGTCAGGCGCAGGGTCCAGACGCCGGTGGCGGTGCTGGGGACGAGGCCGTTGGCGGTGGCGGCCAGCAGGGGCGCGGCGCCGACGGCCATGAGGTAGGCGGCGTCGCCCTTGTCGAAGCGGCCGTTGTTGTTGAGGTCGGCGTAGCGGACGTCGACGATGCGCTCGGTCCAGGGGAAGGTCTTCATCACCGCGTCGAGGTCGCTGACCAGGGTGCCGGGCGCCTTGCCCTGGCAGGGCGAGGCCATGATGTCCTTGGTCTGGAGCGGCCACGCGGCGCCGGCCGCCTTGGGGGCGCGGAACACGCCGCCGGGCAGGTCGGTGCTGGGGAACTCGTTCAGGATGACGATGCAGTTGTCCTGCACCTCGCCGGCGATGCCGAAGTCCGCCTCGACGGCGCGCACCGCCAGGGAGACGCGCTTGAGGACGGGCAGGTAGTCGGCGTCGCCCAGCTTGACCTGGGTGCCGAAGCCGCCCACCTGGGCGTTCAGGATCTGGGCCTGGGCCGGGACGGCCAGGAGAAGGACGGCGCAGAGCGCGAGCAGGGCGGGGAGGTTGCGGACCAAGGGGGGCCTCAGGCGCCCAGTCGCCAGGGCCGGCGTTCAACGTTCCCCCCGCAGAAGATTGAGCGCTATTGTCCGCTATAGCGTGACGGGAACGCCGGGCGGCTCAACACACTCAAGAGTCTCTATAGCAAACGTGCATCTGGGTGCCGCCTGCACCGTGGACCCATGCAGGCGCCCGGCATCCACGTCAAGGGGCTGTCGGTCCACTACGGGCCGTCGCCCGCCATCGTGGACGTCCACCTGGAGGTGCCGGCGCGCAGCGTCACCGCCATCATCGGCCCCAGCGGCTGCGGCAAGAGCACGTTCCTGCGCAGCCTCAACCGCATGAACGACGGCATCCCCGGCCTGCGGGTCGAGGGCGACGTGGACATCGGCGGCCGCAGCGTCTACCGCAACGGCACCGACGTCGTGGAGCTGCGCCGCCGCGTCGGCATGGTGTTCCAGAAGCCCAACCCCTTCCCGATGAGCATCCGCAAGAACGTCCTGTTCGGCCCCCGCGTCCACCAGCGGCTCGGCAAGCGGGAGCAGGACGCCGTCGTCGAGGAGTCCCTCCGGCGCGCGGCGCTGTGGGACGAGGTCAAGGACCGCCTCGACAGCGACGCCATGGGCCTCTCCGGCGGGCAGCAGCAGCGCCTCTGCATCGCCCGCGCCCTCGCCGTGCGCCCCGAGGTGCTGCTGATGGACGAGCCCGCCAGCGCGCTCGACCCCATCGCCACCGCGAAGATCGAGGACCTCATCCAGGAGCTGAAGCAGGAGGTCACCGTCGTGATCGTCACCCACAACATGCAGCAGGCCGCCCGCGTCTCCGACCAGACCGCCTTCTTCTACATGGGGCGGCTCGTCGAGGCCGGCCCGACGCGGCAGATGTTCGAGAACCCGCGCGAGCGGCGCACCGAGGACTACGTCACCGGGAGGTTCGGCTGAATGACCCGCCACTTCCACCACGAGCTGGAGGCGCTCAAGGGCCGCGTCGTCGCGATGGGGGGACTCGCGCGCCAGAACGTCCTCGACGCCGTGAACGCCCTGCTGGAGCTGGACCAGGAGCTGGCCCGCAAGGTCATCGCCCGCGAGGACCAGCTCAACCGCATGGACGTCGAGATCGAGCGCGACATCCTCGACCTCCTGGCGCTCAACCAGCCCGTCGCGCAGGACCTGCGGACCGCCGGCGCGAGCCTCAAGATCATCACCTACGTGGACCGCATCGGCCGCTACGGCTACGACATCGCCAAGGTCGTGCGCAAGATGGAGGGCGCGCAGCACATCCGCAAGCCCGTCGCGTTCCTGCCCATGGCGGAGGCCGGGATGCGGATGCTCGACGCCGCGCTGGAGGCCTACCGCGACCGCGACGCCGCCAAGGCGCGCTCCGTGCCCCCGCTCGACGAGGTCGTCGACGGCCTCTACGACCAGGTGTTCCGCGACTGCGTGACGCACATGATGGAGGACCCGCGCACCATCAGCCTCTCCGCCCACTACATCCTGGTGGCGCGGCACCTGGAGCGCGTGGCCGACCACGCCAACAAGATCGCGGAGAAGACGCTCTACATGATCACCGGGGAGCGCCGCCTGCAGGTGTGAGATGGCGGACACCGGCGACCGCATCTTCGCCGCCGTGACGCTCGCGGCCGCCCTCGCCGTGGCCGGCCTCTTCGCCTACCTGCTGTGGACGCTTGCCGCGCAGAGCGCGCCGACCTGGCGGGCCGCCGGGCCCAGCTTCTTCGTCAGCCAGCAGTGGGACCCCGCCGGCGACCGCTTCGGCGCGCTCGCCTACATCTTCGGCACCGTCGCCTCCAGCGCCATCGCCCTCGTCGTCGCGGTCCCGGTCGCGCTCGGCACCGCCGTCGCCCTCGCCATCCTGCTGCCGCGCTGGCTCGCGGCGCCGCTGGGCATGTTCGTGGAGCTGCTGGCCGCCGTCCCCTCCATCATCTTCGGCATCTGGGGCCTCTTCACCGTCGTCCCCCTGGTGCACGGGCTCTCGGGCGGCACCGCGACGGGCCGCAGCCTGCTCGCCGCCGGCATCGTCCTGGCGGTCATGATCGTCCCCATCATCACGGCGGTCGCCCGCGACATGGTGCGCGCGGTGCCGCTGGCGCAGCGCGAGGCCGCCCTCGCCCTCGGTCTCACGCCCTGGGAGGTCACCTGGAAGGTGGTGCTGCCCTACGCCCGCCCCGGCCTGCTCGCCGCCATCCTGCTCGGCCTCGGCCGCGCGATGGGCGAGACGATGGCCGTCATCATGGTCATCGGCAACCGCGCCGCCGTGGACCTCAACGTCTTCGCGCCCGCCTCGACGATGGCGAGCGTCATCGCCAACGAGTTCGGCGAGCCCTCCAACCCGCTGCACGCCTCCAGCCTCGTCGCGCTCGGCCTCGTCATGCTGGTGCTGAGCCTGGGCACGAGCCTGCTGGGCCGCTGGATTGTCCAGCGCAGCCGGAGGCCGGCGTGAACGGCCGCCGCCGCGCCGTCAACCACGTGATGCGCGTGGTCTGCCTGCTGCTGGCCGCCGTCGCCGCGCTGCCGCTCGTGCTCATCGTGTGGCAGGTGTGGTCGGCGGGGCACGGCGCGCTGTCGTGGCACCTGCTGACGCACTCCAAGGAGCAAACCCTCTCCATCGTGGACGGCACCGCCGAGATCCGCTTCACGGGCGGCGTGTGGCACGCGGTCACCGGCTCCTTGCTCGTGGTCGCGCTCGCGACGGCGTTCAGCGCGCCGCTGGGAATCCTCGCCGGCGTGTGGCTTTCCGAGTCTGGCACGGGCCGCGTCGCGGCGTGGGTGCGCGGCGCGGCGGAGGCGATGGCGGGCGTCCCGAGCATCGTGGCGGGCATCTTCGGCTACGAGCTTGTGGTGCGCGGCCTCGGCGTCGGCTACTCGGCGTGGGCCGCCGCCGCCGCGCTCGCGCTCGTCATGCTGCCCACGGTGACGCGCGCCACGGAGGAAGGGCTGCGGACGGTGCCGCGCGCCCTGCGCGAAGGGGCGCTCGCCTTGGGCGCGCCGCGCTGGCTCACGACGCTGCGCGTGGTGCTGCCCAACGCCGCGGGCGCGGTGACGACGGGGCTGCTGCTGGCGATGGCGCGCGCGGCGGGCGAGACGGCGCCGGTGCTGCTGACCTCGCTGGCCAACCGGCTGCCGCCGACGGGGCCGGGCGACAAGGTGTCTACGCTGCCCACGGTCATCTACGACTACATCAACGACCCGAGCGCGGACCTGCACGCGCAGGCGCAGGCGGCGGCGCTGCTCCTGATTGGCGGCGTCCTCGCGGTCAACATCCTGGTGCGCGTGGTGTCGGCGAAGCGCGCGGCGCCCCGGAAACAGGTCAGCGCACACTAGAAACAATAGAAACAATAGATTAGGGTTGTAACCGCAACCTCTAGTGGCCGCAGCGTGGGCTTCAAGGAATGGATCATCCCCCAGGACAAGGTGTTCTTCGACCTCCTGGAGCGGCACATCTCCCTGGCCAAGCAGGCCGCCGCCACCTTCCACCTCATGGTGGACAACTGGGCCAACGTCGAGGCGTGGCGCACCAAGATCCGCGACATCGAGCACCAGGCCGACAACGTCGGCCACGAGGTCTTCGACCGCCTCAACCGCACCTTCATCACCCCCATCGACCGCGAGGACATCGCCCGCCTCGCGCACGCCATCGACGACATCGTCGACGCCATCCACGCCGCCACCAACCGCATCGCGCTGTTGGAGATCCCCGCCCCGACGCCCCCCATGGCCGCCTTCATCGTCACCCTGGAGGCGCAGCTCAACGAGCTGGAGAGCGGCATCGCCGCCCTGCGCCGCCCCAAGGGCCTCAAGCGCGAGGTCCCCGCCCACGTCGTCGAGGTGCACCGCCTCGAGAACGTGGCCGACCGCGCCCTCAACGAGGCGATGGGCGCCCTGTTCAAGACGAACGACCCGATTGCCATCCTGAAGTACAAGGAGATCTACGAGTTCCTCGAGGACGCCACCGACCGCTGCGAGGACGTGGCCGACGTGCTGCAGGACATCCTGCGCAAGAACGGATGAGCGCATGATCGACTGGACGGTCCTGGGCGCCTTGGCCCTGCTCACCATCGCGGTGGCCCTGCTCTTCGACTTCTACAACGGCCTGCACGACGCCGCCAACTCCATCGCCACCGTCGTCGCCACCCGCGCCCTGCCGGTGTGGGGCGCGCTGCTGCTGGCGGCCTCCTTCAACTTCCTCGGCGCCTTTGCCGGCACCGCCGTCGCGGCCACCGTCGGCAGCGGCATCATCGCCAAGGGCATCGTGTCGGTGGACCTCGTGCTGGCCGCCCTCGTCGGCGCCATCTTCTGGTCGGTCCTGACCATCTTCCTCGGCATCCCCATCAGCAGCAGCCAGAGCCTGATTGGCGGCCTCATCGGCGCCGCGATGGCCAAGGCCGGGCTGGCGGGCGTGCAGTTCCCGCACTGGGCCGACGTCCAGCCCGTCGTCACGCTGCTGGGCCAGGGCGGCTCCATCGGCGCCGTCGTCGGCCTCGCGCTTGCCCTCGGCGCGCGCTCCAGCCCCAAGGCCGGCATCACGCTCGGCGCCGCCACCGGCTCCGCCGCCCACCTCGTGTGGGCCATCTTCCACGGCTTCAAGATCCAGAAGCTGCTCGCGACGGTGCTGTTCATCGCCTACAGCCCGTTCATCGGCTTCGCGCTCGCCTTCGGCTTCACGGCCGCCATCGCGTGGCTGTTCCACCGCGTGCCGCCCAGCCAGGTCAAGCACCTGTTCCGGTTCCTCCAGATCGGCAGCAGCAGCTTCTACAGCTTCGGGCACGGCACCAACGACGCGCAGAAGACCATGGGCGTCATCACGGCGCTCCTGCTGGCGGTGGGCGCCGTGCACGCCACGCCCGGCAAGGACTTCCCGGTGCCGCCGGAGGTCATCTGGGCGTGCGGCATCGCCATCGCCCTCGGCACCCTCATCGGCGGCCACAAGGTCGTGCGCACGATGGGCACCAAGCTGACGCACCTCGACACCAGCCAAGGCTTCGCGGCGGAGACCTCGAGCGCCATCGGCCTGCACTACCTCGCCAAGTTCGGCGTCCCGGTCTTGACCACGCACAGCATCACGGGCAGCATCCTCGGCGTGGGGGCGTTCCAGCGCGCCTCCGCGGTGTCGTGGGGAACGGCGCGGCGCATCGTCACGGCATGGGTCATCACCATCCCCGCCGCCGCCATCGTCGCCGCGCTCGTCTACTGGGCGCTGCGGCCGTTTGCGTGAACCGCGCAGGCCGCGCTTGAACTGGTCAAGCCCTCCTTGGGACGCCGGGGAACAGAACGCCGCAGCCGGCGGCCTCGCAGGGCATCTTGTCAAGAAAACGCAATGAATCCTAAACAGATTCCAGAAATGGAAGAAACTGCTGAACGCAGTTTTCGGAAAGCTGCTCCTGGCCGAACCCTTTTATGATTCCGCAACCTCGCAACGCCTAGGATGGACTTCGGCAAGCTCTACTCGGAGCGCACCCACGGCATGAAGGCGAGCGAGATCCGCGAGCTGCTCAAGCTGACCGAGAAGCCCAACATCATCAGCTTCGCCGGCGGCCTGCCCAACCCCACCACCTTCCCCGTGCGCGAGGTCGAGGAGGCCACCCATCGCGTCCTGCGGGACCACGCCAAGTCCGCCCTCCAGTACTCCACCACCGAGGGCGTCACCGTCCTGCGCGAGGCCGTCGCCGACCACCTGCGGGCCGACGGCATGGACGTCCACCCCGACAACGTCCTCATCACCAACGGCAGCCAGCAGGGCCTCGACCTCCTGGGCCGCGTCTTCCTCGACAAGGGCGACACCGTCATCGTCGCCAATCCCACCTACCTCGGCGCCCTCCAGTCCTTCAACTACTTCGGCGCCCGGTACGCCACCGCCGAGAGCGACCAGGACGGCATCATCCCGGACTCCCTCGAGGCCACCCTGCGCCGCCTCAAGAAGGAAGGCATCCGGCCCAAGTTCCTCTACGTCGTCTCCACCTTCGCCAACCCGACGGGCACCACCATCAGCCTCGCCCGCCGCAAGCGCCTGCTGGAGCTGGCCCACGAGCACGACCTCCTCATCGTCGAGGACGACCCCTACGGCAAGCTCCGCTTCGACGGCACCCCCATCCAGAGCATGTTCAGCATGGACAAGGGCGAGGGCCGCGTCGTCTACCTGGGCACCTTCAGCAAGATCCTCGTCCCCGGCTTCCGCCTCGCCTGGAGCGTCGCCCCCGCCGACGTCACCCGCAAGATGGTCATCAGCAAGCAGAGCGTCGACCTCTGCACCGCCGCCTTCACGCAGTACATCGCCGCCGACCTCCTGGCCGGCGGCCTCATCGACAAGCACCTGCCGCAAATCATCAGCCTCTACCGCGGCAAGCGCGACATCATGCTCAAGGCGATGGACAATCACTTCCCGAAGGAGGGCACCGCCTGGACCAAGAGCCAGGGCGGCCTCTTCACCTGGGCCGAGCTGCCCACCCACGTCAACTGCACCGAGATGCTCAAGGAGGCCGTCCAGCGCGACGTCGCCTTCGTCCCCGGCAAGTCGTTCTACCCCGACCCCAAGGTCGGCTTCAACACGATGCGCCTCAACTTCAGCCACCCCACCGACGAGAAGATTCGCGTCGGCGTCGAGAGGCTGGGCGGCCTCATGCAGGAATGGGTCGCGCGCAAGCCGGCGAAGTCCGTGATGGAGTAAAGGGCAAAACACAGATTTCAGCACATATTTGCCCGTAAAGTATTAAGTCAACCGTTGCCCGGGGCTTGGCGCGAAGCGGGGGATTCGGCACGCACTCAAGCAGTCAGGTCACGGGCTTGATCTTGGTGAAGTAGACGTCCGATCCGCCATTGCGGCCATCGGCCCAGGCCGCCCGCGCCAGCCCGTCGGACCCCCACTGAAGCCCAACGTAGTCACCCAGGAAAACCTCCCCGACCTGCCCGCGCATTCCCGCGGTGGCGAATGGGACAGAGACCTGAATGGGAGCGTCCCACGAGACAGCCCCATCGCGACTGGCCATGAAATTCACGGTGACATCCGCGGGGGCGGCAGCGGTGCCCGGGTCATCGTAGTACAGGATGCCGACGATGCTTGACGGGGACACGCTCACCCTGGGCAGGACTTGGTGGCTTCCCGCGTTGAAGACAGGAGGGGGCAACACATTCCACGTAGAGCCATGGTTCACGGACGTGGCGACCGTAAGACGCCACTGCCCTGTGCCTGGCGGGCCAGGAATCCAGTCGTTCCAAGCGGCATACAAGGTGCCGTCGCGGGGGCCGCCGCTCATGTCGATGGCGAGGGTGGCAAAGGGGTTGATTGAGTAGTCGCCGCTGGTCCCCGATCCTGGCGGCGGCCGGTTCTTGGCGGCGGCGACGACGGTCTCCATGAAGGTGCGTCCCTTGTCGGTGCTCTTGCGGACCACGATGCAGTCCCCGCCGCACGCATTGCCAGGATCTGGGGCCGTCATGGTGGCATACAGGGCCCCGGATCGGTCGACGGCCGGATGCGCAAGCCATCCTTCGCGCGCCCCGACTGCGGTAATCACCCACGTCCGGCCTTCGTCAGTGGAGTGGGCAACCATGGGCTGGATGCGCTCTGCGCCTCCCGCCGGCAGAACGGTGGCAAGGCCCCAGGTGACCCAAATGCTGCCGTCGGTGGGATCAATGGCGATCATGGGTTTGTCGGGCATGAGCTTGTCGTTTCCCTCTACGATGTTCTTGGTGAACGACCACGATTGGCCGGCGTTCGTGCTGGCCCCGAAGACCAACGCCGAGGGGGAAGGAGCCCCCGCGGGCGCGGGTTTGGCGTAAGCCAGGCCGACAAAGTAGAGCGTGCCGGAAAGGCCGAAGGCAACAACCGGGTCGCTCATGCATTGGTAGGATGCGCCTCCTGCGGCGGGAGCGCCAGCGAAGAAGCCTTGGGTCCAGGTGCGCCCGCCGTCCAAGCTGCGGTATACGCCTCCCCAAACTCGTTGGCCTCCAGGCTGGTTTTCACCGCACGGGCCTGCGCCCAGGTTTCCGGTGAGCGAGTAGTCCTTGGCGACCGCCACAACCGTTGAGCCTCGGATGGCCAGGTCGACCTCGTTGGCAGGCGTCTGGGGGGTGGTGGCACGGAAAATTGCTGCGAGCTCTGTGCTCTTGGGGCCTTCGCCGTAGGTCGCATCGTACCCGCTGACGCGGTAATATTGCACACTGCCGGCCGGCCCGGAGGTGTCCTCGAATGAGGTTGCTGTTGGATTGGTGAGCGTGCCTACCTGCGTCAAGGTACCCCCGCTTGTAGGGGTCCGGTAAACCCGCTGCTCATCCAGGCTCCCGTACGTGTTGGAGGGGATTGGGTTCCACGCCACCGTGACCCGGCCGGGCCCGGGGCCCAAGTACGCATCCCTGAGGGCGGGCGCGTTCGGGGTGGCAGCGTACTGCAGGACCTGCCGCTGGGACAGCTGGGTGTAGGTAGAATCGCTGCCACCCATGTAGTAGCAGTGGTTTTGGTAGTAGAACGCGCCCCCTTGGCTTCGGGAGGTCGGCAGCTTGCCTGCCATGATGGTCAAGGTGTCCGCGGCCACATCGTACTTGGAGATGGTGTCCGTGGGCCCCACGGCGTTTGCGCCGCCGAAGCTGAAGATGAAGCGCCCGTCCCAGCACGACCGTTTGCTCTCCACGGAGTCGGTGCGGCCCTGCATGAGGGCGATGGAGTTGGTGGCTGGGTCGAACCGGTGGATTGCCGTGGTGCCGCTGACGCCGGCGGCGGTCCCGCCGAAGAAGTAGATGTATTGGCCGGTCCACACGGCATCCGAACCCAACTGGTAGGGCCCATTGGAGGCGACGGCATTCAAGCCATTTCCATCGAATTGGTACAGGCGATACGTGTTGGGTTGGCCAGCCACTTGGTCGTAGCACCCATAGAGATAGATGGCGGACCCAGTCGAGACAGCGTGTGGGGCGCAAGGTCGGGGAATCCGGGCCGTGAGGTTGGTCAATTGGTCGGTTGCGGCATCGTAGCGGACAATGCGGTTGGGGGTCTGGTATTCATCGTTGTCCTGGACCCCGAAGATGTAGTGGGTCCCACCCAGTTGCGCTGCCGCGACGGGTCCGACGTAGGTCCAGAAGTGGGCGCCCATGGGAGTAAAGGTGCCGGAGGAAGCGGTGTAGCGCAGAATGTCGCTCAGCCGGCCTTCGCCGCTGGCGTACCCAGCAAACAGGTAGCCCGTTGTCCCGTCCCAGGTGAAGCCGAAGCCGTAGCGGCCGTGGTCCGTGGTCTCCCCGGGAAGGGATTGGCTGTAGATGGAGATCTGGTCGGCCTGGCTTGTGGGCAGCAGTGCAAGGGCAATGGTTCCCAGCACCATAATGGTCGCCATTGCGGAGGTCCGGACCAAGGAGTGTCTGCGCATCTAACACCAGCCAATCCCAGGATTCAAGGCCGTCCAATGGTTTTTGGCATAATGGCAATGGAACTTCTTCGACCGCAAAAGAGGCCAAGATTAGCGCCGCGTTTGAGGATGGTTATTCGAGCTAATTCCGTTCTCGGGAACTTGGCCATCGTTCATCTCTTGATGACTGAGTCACTTCGTGAAGCGGTCTGCGCCGCGGCGGCACCCTTGGTGCAGTTCGCCGTCCTCGCAACGGCTGAATCTTTTGTTGAAACGGGAGAAGGGCGTCGTGGTGCGCCCCGCGGTCCTGGACCCGGCATTCCCGGACCCGCGCGCGCATGCGTGTATTTACGGGCAAAGATGCACTAAAACACAGATTTCATCACATGGGCCTCCCATGATTCTCCCAAAGGAGCGTGATGCGCGCTTCATCACGGTGCGGCGTGGCGGCAGCCTCCAGGAAGATGACCATCACCTCCTTGCCTTGTGGGCCGCTGATTGCGCCGAGCACGTGCTTCCCTTCTTCGAGGACGTGAAGCCCAAGGATGCGCGACCGCGCGAGGCCATCGAGTTGGCGCGTGCCTGGACGCGCGGCGAGGTCAAGATGATGCAGGCCCGGAACGGTGCGTTCGCAGCCAACGCCGCCGCGAGGGATGTCACGGGGGCCGCGCGGGAGGCGGCGCACGCGGCTGGCCAGGCGGCTCCCGTGGCGCACGTCGCCGCGCACTACCTGGGTGCGGCCGCGTACGCCATCAAGGCTGCGCGCGCTGCGGCCCCAGAGGGGAAGCGGGATGAGGCTGGACGCAGGGAGGGCCGATGGCAGCGCGCCCGGCTTCCACCCAACATCCGAACCCTGGTCCTCGACGACCAGAGGCTTCGCAATGACATTTGCTGGTCGGTGTTCGAGGCCTTGGACTGACGTGGCAAACGTAGGCCCATGCGCCTCGCTGGACCTACTTCCGGAGAACCTTCTCCATCGCCCGGCCTTTCGCGATCTCGTCGATGAGCTTGTCGAGCTGGCGGACCCGCTTCATGGTCTCGTCCTCGATCTCCTCGACGCGGTCGCCGCAGATCAGTCCCGTGATGAGGCCCGCGTTCGGGTGCAGGCGCGGTGACTTGGCGAAGAACGTCTCCATGTCCTGGCCGGCTTCCATGGCCTTCCGAAGGCTGGCCGCCGTGTGGCCCGTGAGCCACAGGATGGCCTCGTCCACCTCCGCCTTCTTGCGCCCCTTGCGCTCCACCTTCTGGACGTACAGGGGATAGACGCGCGCGAAGCTCATGCGGTGCACGCGGGCGAGGGTCGCCGCATCGGTCTTCATCACGGGCCCCCTGCCGGTCCGGGCATGAGTTGGCAAGGCCAGGCCACCCATTTGACTCAGTTGGCTAGCAATCGGCGGCGCAATTTGCTAGTCCGCGCCAGAAAGCCCCAAAGTTTTCTGTGGAATCCGTGTTTGCCCCTACCGCAGCTTGCGCACGTCGCTCAGGATGGTCCGCAGCGCGAGGTCCTGCACCTGCCGCACCGAGGTGTCGACGCGGTAGTGCAGCGGGTCGCGGCCCGACAGCAGCAGGCTGATGCGCTTCTCGTTGAATGCGAGCGCCGAGCTGGGGACCATCTGGCCCAGGAGGCCGGCGGACTGGATGAGGCCCAGCAGCGCGATGCTCTTGACGTCGGGGTTGCCGCCGCCGGCGAGCATCCGGACGAGACGGTTCTGCAGCTTGCCCTGCACCTCCTCGTCGAGGAGGTAGGTGGTGCTGCGGGGGAGGACGCCGAGGAACCTGCGGCGCTCCTCGCGCAGCCAGCCGTGGCGGGCGGCGCGCTCCTTCCAGGGGCGGACGCGGTCGGTGAGGCGGCGGCCGAGCTTGCGGACGGCCTGCGCCGTCGGGATGGGCCCCAGCTCCTGCACCTGCTCCGCGAAGCCGTCGAGGGCGGAATCGCCGGTGGTGCCCTCCTCGATGACGAAGTGGTCGCGCTGCACCTTGAGCTTGCCCACGATGGCGAGCTCGAGTAGGAGGCTGCCGACGATGGCGGCGCCCATGCGGCCGGGCTTGACGCGCTCCATGCGGTCGTCCCACTGGCCGTCGATGGCGATGGTGAGGAACTGCTCGGGGATGCCGACCTGGCCGGTGGCCTGCACGATGGCGGCGCGGCGGGGGGCTGCCTCTTCCTCGTCCGTGTCCATGCGGACCTCCAGGTCGCCGGCGCCGGTCTCCATGCCGGCGTCGGCCTCCTCGATGGCCTGACCGACCTGCACGGTGCCGGCGTCGTCGTGGATGTGCACCGGCGCGGAGCGCGCGGCGGCGACCTGCTCGGCCCAGTGCGCTCCCTCGGGGACGGGCGGGGCCTCGGCGGCGTCCTCGACTGGCTCGTGCATGGGCATGTCGGGCACGGTGTCGGCCATCGCCTCCTCCAGTTGCGGCTCGGCCTCCAGGCCCGCCTCCGGCGAGGGGAGCGTCGGCTCGGCGTCCGGCTGCGCGGGGGCGGCCGGCGCGGCCTTCTTCCTGGGCTTCGCCGCCTTCTTCGCGGTCTTGGGGCTCGCCTTCTTCGCGGAGGTCTTGGCCATGGTCCTACCTGCGGTCGGCCGCAAGCGGGATGAGGCGGATGAGGTCTTCGACCCGCTCCAGCACCGCCTCCGCCTCCAGGGGCACCGGCGCGCCGGGGCTGCCGTAGCGCGCCCACGCCGTCCGCAGCCCGAGCGCCTTGGCGCCCGCCATGTCCTGCGTCGCGCGGTCGCCCACCATCAGGACCTGGTGCGGCGGCAGGCCCAGCAGGTCGAGGGCGGCGCGGAACGGGCGCTCGGCGGGCTTCCGTTCGCCGCTGTCGGTGAAGGTCAGGACGAACTCGAAGAAATCCGGCAGGCCCGCCGCCTCCAGGCGCTGGTAGGCCTTGAAGCGCGGCGCGTCCGTCACGACGCCCAGCCGCAGGCCCGCCTTGGTGAGCGCCACGAGCGTCGGCCGCACGCCCGCGTAGGGCTCGGTGCGCAGCATCTTGGCGCGCAGGTAGGCGTTGACGGCGGCGGCGGTGATGCGGTCCACCTGGTGCTGCCCCATCCCGAGCGCGCGGCGGTGGTGCTTGCGGAGGAACGCCTCGAACACGCTGTCGCTCTCCAGGTCCGGCAGGTACTCGCCGAACAGGATGTCGCCCGCCTCGTCGGCCGAGAACGGGAAGTCTGCGCCCGCCGCCAGCATCGCCCGCGCCGCGGCGTCGCTCGCCACGCGCTTCATGCCCATGAGGTCCACGAGCGTGTTGTCGAGGTCGAAGAGGACGGCGCGCACCGCCAGGGGGGCCCGCGCCATCTGGGTGTCCATGCCTCCATAGCGGCGCGCCGCCTCTTCAAGCCGAGGGTCGCTGCGGCATCCTGCGGGGGGCCGCCGGCGGGGCGGGCGGCGGCACCGGCTGCCAGGATGGGGCAGGAGGCGGCGTCAACGCGGCGCCATCTTCCGCGCGGCGCCCCACTCGACGGCCTGGGCGAGCGTCGCCTTGAGCCGGCCGGGCGAGCAGATGAACGCGTCCGGCACCGCCTGCCGCACCTTCGCCATGCGGGCGGCATCCAGCGCGTCGGGGTCGCCGTCCACGAAGACGATGGGCAGGCGGCGGCCCCACCTGGAGGCGCGGATAGCCTGCGCCGTGACGCGGCCGTGGCTCGGCAGCCGCGCCAGCCAGACCACGAGCACATCGGGCTCCAATCCCTTGGCGTAGGTGCCTGCGCGGGCGCCGTCGCCCCACTCGCTGCCGGCCACCTCGACGCCGCACGCCGCGACGGCCGCGAGCTTGGCGGGCATCTCCTCCTCGCTCCAGTGCACGACGAAGGCGGTGGTCACGCGCGGCCCTCCAGCTGCCGCTTCATGGGGGCCCAATAGTTGTCGTGCCAGCCCTGCCGGATGTCCGCGATGCAGGCGGTCGGGACGTCGGCCTGCGTCAGCGTCACGGCCGTTCCCCCCGGCGCGGCGGCCAGGCTGTAGGTGAGGCGGCTGAAGTGCCCCGGCGGCCACCCCGCCATGTCGCAGCGCCACAGCTGCACGATGCGCTTGCCGGGAACGAGCGCGAGCGTGGTGCCGTGGATGGCGCCGTCCCACATCGAGAACGCGCCGCCCGCCCTGCGCCGCACGCTGGCCTGCGCGCCGATGAGCTTGGCGTGCCGGCGGCCGTCGGTGAGCGCATCGTAGACCGCCTTGGGCGGCGCGCGCACCGTGACCCGTTGCCGGAGGAGGCCCGTCGCGGCCATGCGGAACGATTGCCGTCCGCCCCTTTGGGCTTTCGCCCCTGGGGCTCAGGCGCTTGCCGCGGCGGCGCGCTGGCTGGCGACCGCCTTGGCGGCGACGGGGGCCGCAGGGTAGGGGAGCAGGCGCGTGGCGCCGATGACCTCGAGGGCGAGGCGGGGCTCGTTCTTCTCCTGCTCGCGGCCCATGCGGTCCTTCATCTCCTTGTCGAGGTCCTCGACGCGCTTGTTGTTCTGGAAGGTCGCCTTGTGCAGCTGCTCCTCCAGCTGCGTGTACTCGTCCTCCAGCTTGCGCTCGCGGATGCCGTTCTCGTTGAACCACAGGCGGTTGCGGATCTTCCCCATCTTGTGGCGGATCTTCTGCTCCTCCTGCCGCGTCTCCTCCTTCAGGCGCTCGTAATACTGCTCCAGGCGCTTCTCGGTGCGGCGCACCTCCGCCTGGGCCTCCTCGCGCTTGGCCTGCAGGATGGGCTGGAGCAGGGTGCCGACCTCAAACCGGGCCTTCTCCGCGAGGTCCTCCCACTGGCGTGGCGTGAGGGCGATGGGGCCGTCCACCGGCTCGCCGTCGGGCAGCTCGGAGAGCTCCTGGCGCACCGACTCGATGGTGCCGTCGTCGTGCACCTCGACGGTGAGGAACGCCTCGATCTCGCTGCGGATGGTCTCGATGAAGTAGCGGTAGTAGAGGACCGTCGTCGGCTGGTCCACCTCGGCGGTGCGCACCTGGCCGACGCTCGACTCCTCCTGCAGCAGCCCCATGGCGCCCTGCACGAACTTGGAGCCAAGGCTCAGCAGCTCGACCTCGCCGTCCTTCTCCTCGAACGTCTCGGGGTCGGTGGTGTAGGTGTGGACGCCGCCGAGCCTCTTCCAGAACGTGCGCGGCATCCGCACGGTGGTGATGTGGTCGGTGTCCTCGGCCTCGGCGCCCGTGGCCGCCAGGAAGCGCGACACGAAGGTGCGCACCTCCTGGTCGAGGTCCACGCTGTCCTCGATCTGGACGTCGTCCTTGGCCGTCGAGAGGTCGAACTGCTGGAAGACGCTCGCGTCGAGCATCTTGATCTCCTCGGCCTGCTCCTTCGACTTGCGCACCTCGCGGTGGACGCGGTCGAGCGAGTCCTTGACCTCCTTGTCGGTCTTGGTCTCCAGGATGATGTCGAGGATGCGCTTCTCCAGGCCGCCCGACTCGTCGATGTCGGAGAGGATGAGGTCCATCTCGCCGATGGCGACCTCGAAGAGCTTGATCTTCTCGTACAGCACCTGCAGCACGTAGTCCTCGATGGTGTCCGCGACCGCGAGGTTGAGGATGACGACGTTGCTGGAGTCCTGGCCGATGCGGTGGACGCGGCCGATGCGCTGCTCGACGCGCATCGGGTTCCACGGCAGGTCGTAGTTGACCAGGATGTGGCAGAACTGCAGGTTCAGGCCCTCGGAGCCGGAGTCGGTGGCGACCAGCACCTGCGGCGAGTCCTTGCGGGTGCCCCGGAACTCCTCGAGGGCGTTGCGGCGGCGGCCGGGCGTGAGCTGGCCGTGGAACTTGACGTTCTCGACCCCCTCCTGCTTGAGGCGGCGGCTCAGCAGCTCCTGCGTCTCGCGGAACTGGGTGAAGACGATCATCTTCTCCTTCGTGTTCTTCGCGATGTCGAGGATGAGGTTGACCTTGGAGTTGCGCTTGATGGCCTCGGCGAGCGCCTTCAGCTCGTCCATGGCGGTCGCGACCTCGGGGTCGTGCACCTTGGGGCTCATGTTGTTGAGCGTCTTGACGAGGGCGGGCGCCGACGAGGCAACCTCGCGCTCCAGGACCATGAGGGCGAGGTGGCTCTCGAAGAAGTCCTTGTAGGTGCGGATGAAGTTGGAGACCGCCTGGTGCAGGTCGTACTCGCCCTTCGAGGCCTTGATGCGGTGCGTCTCGACCTTGCGCTCGGGGAACTTGAGGCCGGTCTCGGCGCGGCGGTTGCGGATGAGCACCTGCTGCAGCAGGGTCTGCAGGCGCTGCGCGTGCAGCAGGACGCGGCCCTGCGCGTCGCCGATGTACTCCTCCTCGAAGTTCTGCATCGTGCCCAGCAGGCCCGGCTTGATGAGGTTGATGAGGTTGTACAGCTCGATGAGGTTGTTCTGGATGGGCGTCGCCGTGAGCATGAGGGCGTGGCGCGCCGTGATGTCGTCCGCGAGCGAGTAGCGCTGCGTCTTCTTGTTCTTCAGGTAGTGCGCCTCGTCGATGATGACAAGGTCCCACTCGCGTGCGATGATGTCGCGGCTGTGCTGCGGCGACTTCGCGGTGTCGATGGAGGCGACGATCTTGTCGTGGTGCGAGAAGCCCTTGAACTCCTCGTCGTCGTGGCGCACGAAGCGCTCGCCGAACTTGTCCCACATCTCCTCCTGCCACTGGCCCGCCAGCGACGCCGGCGTGAGGATGAGGATGCTGCGGGCCTTGCCGCGCGTGATGAGCTCCTTCATCACGATGCCCGCCTCGATGGTCTTGCCGAGGCCGACCTCGTCGGCGAGGATGCCCCGGCCCTGCATCTGGTTCAGGACCTTGATGGCGGCCTTCACCTGGTGGGGAAGGATCTTGATCTTGCGGCGCAGTTGCGCCAGGGTCGTGATGCCCTCGTGCCGCATCGCCTTGAGGCGGTGGGCGCGCAGGTTGAGCAGGTGCAGGTCGAGGGGCGCGAACTGGCCCTTCACCAGGTGCTGCTCGACCTCGAAGGGGTCCTCGATGGGGTGGCCGCGCAGGGGGTCGAGCTTCTTGCGCTTGAACAGGGTGCGCTCGGCGGGCGCGGCGCCGGGGCCGGCCTGCTCGGGGGCGTCCTCCGCGGCGTCCGGCAGGTCGGGGGGCGGGGCTGCGGATGCTTTCCTGGAGGCGGCCATTTTGGGTTGCAGGACTTCAGGACCGATGGTCGGGGATAAGCGTGGTGGTCGTGGCGCTGGCCTGCCGGACGCTTTGGCTGCATCTCCCGCCTCCTTCGGCTCCCCCCAAACCGGGATTCGGGGATTTCGCGGAGCCGCCAACCAACCGCGAATTCACGAATGGCCCGAAACCGGGCCTGTGGCCTTTGTGGAATTCGTGCCGTCCGGGGTTCGACGGGGCGCGGCCTCCCCGGAATCCCTGTTCAGGAGGGGGGCCGGGCCAGGTCGAGCGGCTTGCCCCACACCGGGAGGGCCGCCCGGTGGCCGCTGCGGGCCCGGTAGCGCTCGGCCGTGGTGGCCGCCGCGAGGGTGTGGACCGGCACGAGGAGGCGGGGGCGGACCTCGTCGATGGCCCAGCTCAGGTCGGCGTCCCCCAGGTGGCCGGAAACGTGCGTTTCCACCCTATCGAGGCTGTAGCGGCGCAGCCAGCGGTCCAGCTTGCGCCCGTCGAGCAGCATCTCGTCGTTGAACGGCTGCGTCTGGCTGTGGATGTAGAGCCCGTTCGCGACGGTGTGGTCGGGGAAGATGTCCAGCAGCTCCGTGATGCTCCAGAAGCTGATGGAGAAGAGGAAGCCGGAGGGCGCGCGGCCAATCTCGGCGGCGCTGACGCGGGTGGGCGCGCGCAGGAACGGGATGGCCCAGTCGCGGTAGTCGCTCTCCATCAGGGTGCGGAACTCATCGGGCTCCAGCACCGCCTCCTCCAGCGTCAGGTCGCGAGTCGCCACGCGCAGGGCCCGCGAGGATTCGCCCAGAATCAGGCCCTTGCCGGCGGCCTCGAAGTGCACGGCGAGGCTCATGTCCACGCGCGGGTCGGGAAGCTCGGTGCGGCCGGCGGCGCGCAGCCCCTCGATGAGGTGCGCCTGGCGGGGGCTGATGACGAAGCGGCGGCCGAGGCGGCGCGCCACCTGCCAGATGGAGTAAAAGCGGTCGAGGTCGCGTGGCGGGTAGCTGATGCCGACGAACCCGGTGCGGCCGGGGCGCGACTCCTCCGCCCGCACCGCGTCCTCGACCTGGCCCTCGACGGTGACCTCGTGGTCCGTCGACTTGTGCTGGGCGTGGCCGCCGTCGGCGGGGCCGTGCACGTTGGTCCCCTCCGTCACGAGCACCTGGATGCCGCCCGCGCGCTCCAGGAACTTCTCGGTGAGGTGCCGGCTGCGGCCGTGCAGGCGGAAGTCGCCCGTGTAGGCCACCGTCGCGTCCGGCCCGGAGAGGATGGTGGCGCGCGCGCCGGGGATCGAGTGGTCCACCGCGAAGTGCTCCACCTCCCACGCGCCCGCCGCGCCGCCCCGCCCGTTGTCGAAGCATCGGGCCGGCCCGTCGGCGAAGCGGGGGTGCGTGGTGAGGTCGCCGCCCTTGGTGCGGCCGACCCCCTTGGCTTTGGTGGACACGAACTCGGTCTCCGGCGACGCGGCGCCAGTCTCCTGGATGCTGTGCAGGATGGCCTGCGAGTCGGCGCTCGCCAGCACGGGAATCTCGGGGCGCAGCAGGCCCAGGAGGCCAGCGTGGTCCATGTGGGCGTGGCTGACCACGACGCCGTCGAGCGCGGTGGGGCCGCCGTCGCCGCCGAGGTCCCGCCGGTAGAGCCCCGGCAGGTTCGGCACGAGGCCGAGCGCCAGCAGGTCGGGGACGTAGCGGAAGGTGCGCGGCCGCAGGTACTCGTCGAAGTAGTCGTTCCAGCCGGGCTTCGCGCCGTGCGACTCCACCAGCTTGTCGCTGCCGAAGCGCTTGCCCACGTCGAGCAGGATGCGGCTGCGGCCGTCGTCGAGGAGGAACGCGTTGCCGCCAATCTCCTCCACCCCCCCGAAGCCGGTCAGCGTCACCCCCATCGCTGCCAACAGGGGCGCGGCGGCATTTCAACGCTGGCCACGCCGCCGCGACGGGGATTGCCGCGAATTCGCGGAGCCTTGGTTTCCCGCGGTCTGGCCGGATGCCCACATCCTTGCCGCTTTGACGACGCCGGACTTGCATCCCGCGTGCCCCCCGGCCAGCACGAGTCGGTCTGGATTGCGACCGCCCCCGGCAAGCGCCACCGCGCCCTGGCGGGCAACGTCGAGGTGGACGTCGCGGTCGTGGGAGCGGGCATCGTGGGGGTGACCGCGGCGTTCCTGCTCAAGCGCGCCGGCAAGAGCGTCGCCCTCCTCGACCGGCAGCACCTCGTCGCGGGCGTGACGGGGAAGACGACGGCGAAGGTCACCAGCCAGCACGGCCTCGGCTACCACAAGCTCGCAAAGCGGTTCGGCGAGGAGGACACCCGCCGGCACGCGAAGGCCAACCAGGATGCCATCGGCTTCGCGGAGGGCTTGGGCAAGGAACTGGGCATCGAGGCGCATTGGACGCGGGCGCCCAACTACGTCTACAGCACCGAGAGGAAGCACGTGGAGGACCTGCGGCAGGAGGCGGCGACGGCGGCGAGGCTCGGCCTGCCTGCGACCTACACGCGGGACACCGAGCTGCCCTTCCCCGTCGAGGGCGCCGTCCGCTTTGACGGCCAGGCGCATTTCCACCCGCGCGAGTTCCTGCTGGGCCTCGTGGACCGCATCGTGGGCAACGGCTCGCACGCGTACGAGAACTCCCCGGTCACGGCGATCGAGGACGGCGACACCTGCACCGTCACCACCCCGCAGGGCAGCGTGCGGGCGCGCAGCGTCGTCGTCGCCACCCACATCCCCATCCTCGACAAGGTCAGCTACACGGTGCGCATGGTCCCGAAGCGCGAGTACGGCATCGCCTGCCCCGCCGGCGGGCAGAGCATCAAGGGCATGTACGTCAGCATGGACGACCCCCGCCGCTCGGTGCGCCCCTTCGACGGCCCCGACGGCGCCATGCTCGTGTTCGTCGGCGAGACCCACCCCGAGGGCGAGCGCGCGGGCGAGGACCACGTTGGGCGCCTCGCCTCCTTCGCGCGCGGGTTCGGCGCCGGCGAGCCCGCCTACTATTGGTCCTCGCAGGACTCCTACCCCTTCGACGACCTGCCCCTGGTGGGCAAGCACAGCCCGCGCGCCAAGAACACGTGGGCCGCCACCGGGTTCCGCGCGTGGGGCATGACGCAAGGCATCGTCGCCGCCGCGCTGCTCGTGGACCGCATCCTCGGCAAGGAGAACCCGCTGGCGGACCTCTACGACCCGTTCCACGCCAAGCGCATCCTGAAGGAATTGGTCACTCCCAAGCTCGTCGAGGGAGGCGTCACCGCCGTCAAGCAGCTCGTGGGCCAGCGCCTCATGCCCGACCCGAAGGGGGAGCTGGCGCCCGGCATGGGGCGCATCGAGTCGCGCGGCCTGCACAAGGTCGCGGTCTACAAGGACGCGCAGGGGAAGGAGCACTGCGTCGGCGCCGCCTGCACCCACATGGGCTGCATCCTGGCCTTCAACCCGCTTGAGACCTCGTGGGACTGCCCCTGCCACGGCAGCCGCTTCGGCGTCGACGGCCAGGTGCTGCACGGGCCCGCCACGGAGCCGCTCAAGCCGCACAAGGAGTGAGCCGCGCCTGCGGAAGGCCAGGGCCCCTGGTCACTGGATGGACCAGGGCATGTGGCAGTTGCTCCCCGCGCCGGAGCCATCTCGCGCGACGGCGATGGCGCCGACGGCAACGTCGCCTTGCACTTGGCCCAGGGTCGCGGCAATGGCTTCCTGCGCAGATTCCCCCGTCGCCAGGCGCTCGTAGATGCCGCGGCTGAACAGCGTCCGCATGAGGTACTCGCCGCGGCCCGTGCACGCCACCGCCCCTGCGGGTCCGGCGTAGATGCCGGCGCCGAGCATGCCGACGTCGCTGGCGCGGCCCAGGAGGGTGATGCTCAGTCCACCCGTGCTGGCGGCCGCCGCGAAGGAGCCGCCGGCGGTGGCGACGACGCCCACGGTGTCGGACTCGCGCAGGTCTGCGGGGGGCGGGCCGTCGTAGTTCCAGTGGCCCAGGATGCGGTCGAGGCGCCACCCGGTCTCCGGGGCGTAGCCCTTGCGGGCAAGCAGTTGGCGGGCCTCGAGGGCGTGCCGGACCGCGTCCCGGGACGGCGCCTCGCGGGGCGGCAGCCCGAGCCGCTGGGCGAAGCGGGTGGCGCCCACCCCGACGAGGACGCTGTGCGGCGTGTCGTGGACCCGCCGGGCGGCGAGGATGGGGTTGCGGATGTCGCTGACGCAGGCGACGGCGCCGAACTTGCCGTCGCCGGTCATGCAGGCGGCGTCCATCTCGACGGTCTGGCCGTCGAGGCGCAGGTGGCTGCCGCGCCCCGCGTTGTAGCCCCCGTCGTCCTCCAGGACGCGGCACGCCTCCACGGTGGCGTCGAGCAGCGAAGTGCCTGCCTGGAGCGCTGCATGCCCGGCGGCGACGGCGGCCTGGGTCCCACGCACGTTGAGGCTGCCCGCCGTGGCCCCGCCATGCGCAACGAAGACCGCCACGGGCGGGGCACCGCGCGGCAGGGCAAAAGCGGCATGGCCCGGGCACCCGCGAACTTGGCGGCCCGGAGGCGCGGCCTTCTTCTGCGGGGCGCCTTGCGGGACGCGTGCTTCCGCGCCGAGAGGGTTTCCTGGTGGCCGTCCTGCTCGGATTGACGGGCTGCTGCGTCCTCGTTGGGGCCCTGCTGCACCCGCGCGTGCCCGCCGCCGTGGGGGACCAGATGCACGTGGTCGGTTCGTCGCGCCTCTGGGCGCCCGCCCACTGGACCCTCACGCTGGGCCAGGCGGCGGCGGTGCCCGTCCTGGCCCTCGCGTTCCGGCAGGCGTCCCGCCGCCTGGCGCCGCTGGCGGTGGCCGGAGGGGTGGCCCTGGGGCTCGGCCTGACGGTGGGGGCGCTGGGGACGCTGCTTGCCGCCACGGGGCTTCGCACCGCTGCGGCCCAGGGGGACTTGGCGGGGTTCGCGGTGGTGGCGGAGTTCGACCTGGGGTTGGGATGGATGTGCCTGCTGCTCTCGTGCGCCGGCGTCCTCTGCCTGGGCCTGCTCCAGGCCATGTCCGGCGCCCGTGTGGCGCGGTGGATGGCGCGCGTGGCCGCGGCCGCCTCGCTCCTCCTGCTGGGCGCGGCGGCGCTGACGCCCTACGACCACTGGTGGATGCACCAGTACGTGCTGCGCTCCGGGGCGCTCCTGCTCGGGGCTGGCCTGGTCGCGTTGGCGGCGGCCTGGCCGGTGGCGACGCGGGACCAAGCAGACTAGGCGAATGGGACGTCCAGCGCGGACAGGCCGTCGAACGTGACGGTGTAGTCCGCCAGCAGCGGCATCCACCACGAGGGGTCGTTGCTGGCGACCTTGAGCTGGAGGCGGTCGCCGGGCGTGGTGGCCACGCGGGTCCACGTCATCGGGACGTCGAGGGTGGCGTTGGGCGCGTCCGCCTGGCTCAGGGCCGCAGCCGCGCCGCGCGAGACGAGCAGCGAGTTGCCGTTCGCGTGCACGAGGTAGAGCGTCGCCGCGACCTGGTAGGGCGCCGCCCCCTCGCGGACGTGGAGCCTGAGGCGGGGCTCCCCCACGATGACGCGGCCGTCCTCCATCGGCTGGCCCGTGAAGAAGGTCGCCGCGGGGTCCTTGCGCAGGTCGGCGGGCAGCACCTGGTTGGGCATGCCGGCCTGGTCCCACAGCGCGGCGGGCTCCTGGACGGGGCTGCCGGCAAAGCGCTGCTGCACGGTGAAGGTGGCGCCCGACGCGCTGCCCTCGACGAGGTCGGTGAGGCGGGGATGGTAGGTGCGCGGCGTGGCGGTGGGGAACGTGGCGTAGGCCGTCGGCGCGCCGAGGCCGGAGGCGTCCACGGTCTCCAGCGCGGGCCAGGCGTCGACGCGGGTGTCGTAGCCGCCGAGGAAGAACTGGAGCCAGGCGAGCGCGCGCGCCCAGCAGGCCGGGTCGCTGGCGCCGTGGCCGCCGGTGAAGACGACGGCGCGCGTGAAGCCGCCCGCCGCGCCCCACGCCTGGTCGGCCTGCGGGAACAGCGACTCCTGCATCCCCTGGCAGACGAGCAGCGGCTTGCGGACGGCGCCCATCTCTGGCAGCACGCTGCGCTCGTCCATCTGGCGGTGGACGGTGCGGAGGTCGCTGCGGGTGTAGAGCTGCTGGTACCACGCGTTGACCATCGGGTCGTAGTCGCCGCGCGCGCCGGCCGCGCCGTAGGCGTAGAGGAACTGCGCCCACTCCAGCTTGGGGACGTTTTGCGGGATGAGCGCGTTGTAGAGGTCCACCCAGCCGTACATGGCGACGGCGGTGGTGACCTTCGGGTTCTTCGCCCACGCCTGGTAGGCGTGCCCGCCGCCGTAGCTGGCGCCGACGACGCCGACGCGGCCGTTGCTGGCGTAGCGCGCGGTGGCGAAGTCGATGACGGCGTCGAGGTCCAGCATCTCGGCAGGGCCCGCGACGGTGGCGTGGCCCTCCGACTGGCCGAAGCCGCGCGCGTCGTAGGCGACGGCCACGATGCCGCCGAGCGCGAACTGCTTGAGGCGGTTGACGCCCTGGCCGCTGGGCACGGGGAAGCCGGGGACCGCGGCGGTCTGGCCGGCGTAGGACTCCTTCTCCTGCCCCCAGCCGTGCACGAAGATGGCGAGGGGCCAGCGCGGCGCCGACCCGTCGGGCAGGCGGTCCTGCGTCTGCGGGACGTAGGCGACGGCCGCCAGGTGGGTCGCGCCGTCCCAGCTGACGAGGGTGACGTTCTCGGCCGTGAAGCCGGTGACGCGCAGGGTGGCGGGGTCGAAGCCGACGTCCGCCGGCACGGCGGCGCGGGGGGCGGGGGCGGGGCCGCCGAAGCAGCCGGCCAGGAGGACGGTCAAGAGGGCGAGGGCCCGCCAGCGCATGGCCTGGACCCCGGCCCCGCATCCTTAAGCGTTCCCTGGCGCGCCGGCCCGCGCGGTTTGAGCCTTCTTGCATGCACGTAAATACCCCGAGCGACCGACAAGGAGGATTGCATGAAGCAGCTCCATTCCCTGATCCGCAAGCGGGGGCTGGCCATCTTCCTGGACCTGCGGGCGATGGCGCACAGCGTCAAGGCCCGCGTGCCCCTCGCCGTCGCGCGCCGCAAGGCGGAGTACGTCCTCATCGACCACGAGCGGGTGGCGCTGGGGTTCGACGACGCCGACTTCGTGGCCCGCCACCTGTCGCGCGTCCACCACGCCCGGCACGGCTTGGGCTTCTCCGAGCCGCACGCCCCCCGCGTCAGCCGCGAGATGCGGCCGGCCCCGCTGCCCTCCCTCGAGGTCCGCATCGCGCTGCGCCGCGAGGACCACCCCGAGCCGGCCTAATCGAATCCTGCTGGTGGGCCGGGGACGGTTTTTGCATGGTTTCCCCTCCCCGGCCCCTCAGTCCACGCCCGCGCCCACCGTGAGGCGGTCAGAGCAGCGCCATCAGGTCCGCGACGGCCTTGCGAACGTCCTTGCCCTGGTAGAGGATGCGGTAAATCTCCGACGTGAGCGGGAGCGCGATGCCCTCCTTCTCCGCCTGCTCGTGCACGAACTTGGCGGCATAGACGCCCTCCGCGACCTGGCCGCCCATCGTGGCGAGCGCCTGCTGCATCGTGAGGCCCCGGCCCAGCAGCTCGCCGACGCGGCGGTTGCGGCTGTGCGGGCTGGTGGCGGTGGCGATGAGGTCCCCCAGGCCCGACAATCCCGTGAACGTCTCCTTGCGCGCGCCGTGCGCCACGCCGAACCGGACCATCTCGTCGAGGCCCAGGGTGATGACGGCGCTGGCGGAGTTGTCGCCGAAGCCGAGCCCCCGCGTCAGGCCGCTCGCGATGGCGACGATGTTCTTCAGCACCCCGCCCAGCTCGACGCCGGCAACGTCGCGGCGCGGGTAGGCCTTGAACCAGTCCGTCGAGAGGACCCCGCACAGCAGGTTCAGCGCCGCCGGGCTACGGCTCGCGATGACGGTCGCGCTCGGCATGCCGCGCGCAATCTCCTCCGCATGGTTGGGCCCCGAGAGCGTGGCGACCGGGAAGGCGGGGCCGAGCTCCTGCGCCAGCACCTCGCTCATGCGGAGGTAGGTGTCGTGCTCGATGCCCTTGGCCACGTTCAGGACCTTGGCGCCCTTCGTGAGGTGCGGCGCGAACGAGCGCACCGTCTCCCGCATCGCCTGGCTGGGCACCGCCGCGATGACCACCTCGGCGCCGTCCACCGCGTCCTGCAGGCTGGAGGTCACCCAGATGTTGAGGGGCAGCTTCACCCCCGGGAGGTACTTCACGTTCTCGCGGCCGTTGGCGAGCGTCTGCGCGTAGTCGGGCTGCCGGCACCACAGCCGCGTCTCGATGCCGTTGCGGGCCAGCAGCGTGCTCAGGCAGGTGCCGAAGCCGCCCGCCCCCACCACCGCGACGGCGACATCGCCCGCCTGGCCTTCGATCAAGACGCGTTCCGACCCCACCCGGCCATAAAAAGGGCGCCCCGGCCGCCCCGGCGGCGCGGCGCAGGCAGGGGGCGAAGCGGCGGGAACGCTTTTGGCCGGCCGCCGGTCTCGCGCGGGCATGAAGCCCCTCCTCGCGCTGGCCCTCCTCGCGGCCGCGGCCCTCGCCGGCTGCGCCGTCCCCGCCGGCACCCACACCGGCACCGGCAACCCGCACGTGCTCATCCACACCAGCCTCGGCGACATGACGGCGGAGATCTACTCCGACAAGGCGCCCATCACCGCCAAGAACTTCCTCACCTACGTCACGGACGGCTTCTACAAGGACCGCCAGTTCTACCGCATCGTCCCCGGCTTCGTCAGCCAGGGCGGCGGCGAGAAGCAGGGCAACACCGGCAACCACCCGCCCATCGCCGACGAGGCCCAGGCGTCGGGCCTTCACAACCTGAAGTACACGCTGGCGATGGCGCGCACCTCCGACCCCGCCTCCGCCACCACGGAGTTCTTCATCAACGCCGCCGACAACACCGCCGGCAACACCAACAACCTCGACCCCGGCGGCGTCAGCCCCGACGGCTACGCGGTCTTCGGCATCGTGACCGGCGGCCGCGACGTCGCCGACGCCCTCAACGCCCACACCGGCGCCACCCCGACCTTCACCATCAGCGTCACGGGCGACAGCACGGCCGCCCCCGCGACGGCCACGGCAACCACCGCGCCGCTGCCCCCCTGCCCCTCCGTCGCCGACACCGGCGCCTCGCCGCGCGGCCCGGTCGAGCTCGACCTCATCACCCCCGGCGTCTGGAACGTCTGCTCCGCCACCGAGACCAACTTCCTCTGGGTCCACAACAACTCCACCGCCGGCAAGGACTACGCCTGGAGCATCACCGGCCCCAACGGCACCGCCCTCCCCGCCGGCTGGACCGTCACCTTCGCCACCCCCAGCGGCACCCTCTCCGTCGCCGGCACCAAGGCCGGCACCGGCAGCCGCAGCACCTACCCCGACTGGGCCGCCACCCGCGTCACCCTCAAGCTCCCGGCCAACTACGGCACCGGCACCGTCCCCGCCGAGCTGCACGCCGCCGGCGCCACCCGCGCCTTCGCCTTCCGCCTCAACGACCCCCAACCCGTCAGCGGCCCGGGCACCAAGGCCGGCGTCCACTACGACGGCCGCTTCGAGAGCGACAACACCCGCTTCGACACCGGCGACTTCAGCACGACCCTCGGCTCCGGCCAGACCGTCCCCGGCTTCGACAACGGCCTCATGGGCCTCGCCCCCGGCGAGACCGCCGCCCTCCACATCCCCCCCGCCTTCGCGTACGGCTACGACAACCCCGCCGGCAACTACCAGAAGTTCAACGGCCGCACCCTGCTCTTCATCGTGACGATGACCAAGATCAACTGAGCCTCTGCCCTCACCCCGCCAACGGCGCCCCACCGCGGTGGGGCCCCACGCCGAAGGAAGCGGGACGCTGGACGCTTCAGAAACTCCTTCTCCCCCTCCTTCCTCGCAGGATTTGACCTGCCCACGCTCGCAGCCCTGGGAGCCCGCCCTACCCTGGTGGGGAGCAACGGCCAGTGAACCGGGACGCCCGGGCGGTCAACAACTCACGGCGCGCCCGGCGCGCTTTCCAGTGGCGCAGGCGCAACTCGTTGGTCCATCGGCACCGGCTACGCGCTGTGCTGGGTGGACTCGGCGCGAACGCCGGCGGGCTGGGCCTGGAACGGGACCTGGGACAGCAACGCGGCCGCCAAGTCGGAGGCGCGCAGCGTGCCGTGGCGGGTGTCGGGCTCGCGCAGCAGCAGGCCCGCCTTGATGAGGCGCCCAACCCGGTGGTGCGTCGTGCTTGGGCTCCAGCCCCAGCCGGCCTGGGCGCGCTCGGCTGCGCGGGCCGCCGTGTTGCCAGGGTTGGCGAGAATCCAGGCAAGCAGTTGTGCCACGGCCTCCTCGCGCAGCAGGACGACCGCTTCCCCGGGGAGGCGTCCTTGGTCGGCGGCGAAGAAGCACTTGGCGCGGCCCTGGCTGCGCTCGACGACGAAGTTGCCGAGCTTGAGGCGGTGGATCTGGTAGCGCACCGTGCTGTGGCCTTGCCCCGTCAGGCTCGCCAACTGGTGGGCGTTGATGCCGGGATTGCCCTGGATGGCGTCCAGGGTGGCGCGGCGGCGCGCGGAGAGGTGGCCGTGGTCCAGCCGGCTGAACAGGCCCAGCCAGACGCCGACCCCCCACAGGGCGACGACGACCAGCCCCGCCGTGCCCGCGCCGGCCGCGAACAGGAGGGCGGGGGGAAGGCTGGCCTCGTCGAGGCGGGCCGCCGTCAGGGTGCCCCGCATCTCGGCGGCGAGGTGGCCCTGCTCGCCGTGCAGGCCCACGAGGTCCAGGCTGCCCTCGAGCCGGAGGGTCTGGTCCGCATCCGGGCAAGCCTGGCAGGGCCCTGCGATGCTGGATTGGGGAAACCGGCCGCTGCCCCGCAGGCCGAGGTTCAGCGTGTGGCCCCCGGCGGCGACGGCCCACGCGCGGCCTGCGCCCTCCAAGGTTCCCCCATCCACCTGCAGCTCCTGGAAGAACATCAGGTGGACGGCGTTCGACCCAACGGGGTCATCCCTGGATGCGCCCAAGCTTCCGGCGCCGTCCAGGCAGGCTTCGGCGCAGCGCAGCTCCGCGTTGTGCCACTCCAGCATCCGGAGGCCGCTGGCCGCGAGCCGGAACCCCGCAAGGGCGCCAGGCGCGAGGGGCTTGATGCCGAAGGCCACGCCGCCCTCCGCGTCGTGGCCGGCGACGCGGTAGCTGCCGTCCTGCGGCACGGTCCCGGGCGGGAAATGCTCGTCCATCGTCTGGGGCGGCGTGGAGGCCAGCAGGTTGCCTGCCGTCTCCGCCAAAGAAATCTGGATGGAGTCCGCGGCGACGTAGAGCGAAGACCACTCCCGCCCAAACCGCATCTCCGCATCCAGGGGCCCCCGCCACGCAGCCGTGCGGTTGGGCAGCGGGTAGCTTGCTGGCCGCCCGTCGAAGACGCCAGAATAATGGGGCTCCCAGACCGCCACGGTGTGGTTCGTCGCGACCCCATCTCCCTCGGCGCGAACCCGGAACTGCGCCGCGTCGGCGCCGTGGAAGACCAGGAGGACCCACTGCACGCCGGTGGCGTTCAGGTCGCCCTGGACTTGCGCCGGGGAGGCAAACGAGATTGTGGACGCGGCTTGCGCAGGCGGCGCGAGAAGAACCAGCAAGGCAAGCCAGGGCGCCCACTTCATGCGGTCCTGCATGGGTGCCGACGCGAACCAGTTTTTGTGGCCATTTAAGGTTGTTCGCAGATGGGTTGGAATTGCCGCCGGCGCCGTCCGCATCTCCAACCTATCTGCGAACAACCTTAATGACAAAATGGGATTCGCTGGGCCCATGTCCGTTGAACCAATGCATCTCCACGCGCGGCCGCGCCTCCTAGAAAACCGACATGGGGGTCAGGACCGGAGCGTGCCGTGCCGCCGTGGAGCCCAAGGGTTCGTTGCGCTCCGGTCCTGTTTCCCCCGCTGGCCACCGCAAGCCAATCCGTAGACTACGGGCGTGAAGTGCCAAACACGCTCCCCAGACCCACCCCCCTCCTCCCTTTCCGCCTCCCCTCCCACGACCTTGAGTGATTCCCATGTTTGCCCGCCCTCTCGCCTCCCTCCTGCCTGCCATCCTGGTCTTCGGCGCCCTGGCGACGCCCGCCCACGCTGGCGTCCGCACGTTCGTCGACGACGGCGTCTGCCTGCCCAACTGGGTGGACGTGACCTTCGTCCCGACCGTTCCCACCAAGGGCGTCGACGCGGTCGGCGTCTCGCGGCTGTTCGATGGCCGCTGCGTCTTCCCGACCGCCGGCGTGCCCGGCAACGACGACTCGCGGGGCGTCGCGAGCCCCGGCGCCCAATCCGACGGCGACGGCGACGGCATGGGCGACCCGTGGACGCGGCAATGGGAGTCCGTGACGCACCTGACGTTCCTGCCCGGCAGCGACGCCGACTCCGACGGCCTGACCAACATCGGGGAGTTCCAGTGGGACCTTGTGCCCGCCTGCGCGCCGAGCTTCCAGAACTGCGCCGACTTCGACGCCGACCCTGCGACGGGCCTGGCGGGGGACGCGTGGCCGGACGGCGCGGAGACGCGCTACTGGGGCGACCCCCACAACACCATCCGCCTGGACGGCAACGGCCTGGCCTTCTTCGACCCCAACCGCCTGCTGGACTCGGACGGCGACGGCGCCCGCAACGTGGACGACGTGGACGCCGACAACGATGGTCTCCTGGACGGCGCCGAGGCCCAGCAGGGGACGTTCCCGGAGCTGGCGGACAGCGACTGCAGCGCCACCGCCACGGCGTGCAGCGCAATGGGCCCCGGCTCCAACGTCCACGACACGCGAGTGGGAAGCCCCGGCACCGGCGACGGGCTGAACGACAAGGCGGAGCTCGATGCCTGGAACGCGCTCGGGCCGGCGGCGTGGAGCACCGACCACGACGGCGACGGCATCGCCAACAACCTCCTGGACCCCGACAGCGACAACGACGGCCTGCTCGACAGCCAGGAGTTCCTGCTGGGCCTTCCCCAGGTCCGCCCCGACCGCGCCGACGTGGACGGGGATGGGCTGCTGGATGGGCAGGAGGAGGCCTGGAACCTCGACAGCGACCAGGACGGGTCCGTCAACGCCAACGACCCCGACAGCGACAACGACGGGATGCCCGACAAGTGGGAGGCCGACCACAACCTCCGCATGACGGTCGGCACGGACGCCGCCACGGACCGCGACGGCGACGGCCTGGCGAACCTGGGCGAGTACCTGGCCGGCACCGACCCCGACGACATGGACACCGACAACGACCTGCTGCTCGACGGCGAGGAAGTGAACACGCACCACACCAGCCCCCTGCTCTGGGACACCGATGGCGACGCCCTGCCGGACCGCTTCGAGGCCACGTACGGCCTGCGGCCCCTCGACGCCGCGGACCGCAACGCGGACGGCGACATGGACTCCTTCGACCGGGGCAACGACGGCAGCGTCGAGTTGCCGTGGGGGAACCTGGCCGAGTACCGGCACGGCCGCCCCACGACCTACGACGAGGCCTCGCAAGGCCCTTGGCTGCTGGGCACCCACCCCGACGACGCCGACACCGACGGCGACGGCGGGCCGGACGGCTACGAGGTCTACTACGGGACCGACCCGTTCCTGCCGGCCGACGCGAACCTCGACCAGGACCAGGACGGGCTGAACTTCACGGAGGAGGTCCAACTCCAGACCGACCCCTACGACCCCGACACCGACGGCGACGGGCTGTGCGACGGCGGCCGCGCCGCCGCCTGCCACCTGCCGGGCGGCACCGGCAGCAATGCCCCTGGAGAGCGGGACTACGGGACGGTCGCCTGGATGACCGACAGCGACGGCGACCACCTGCCGGACCTGGCGGAGGCGCGCCTGTGGGACCCCCAGGGCCAGGGCGCGGCGCCCGACCAGGACGCCGACGGCCTGAACGGCCTCGTCGACGCCGACAGCGACGGCGACCGCCTCACGGACTACCAGGAAGCGGTGGTCTGGAGCACGGACCCCGCCTTGGCCGACACGGACGCGGACGGCGCCAGCGACGGTGACGAGGCGGGCACGTGCGTGGTGACGTATTGCCGGGTGTATCCGGACTACATGGACCCGCACAACGCAGACACCGACGGGGACACACTGCTGGACGGCCAGGAGGTCAAGGCCCACCGGACGTTCACCAACCGGGGCGACAGCGACTGGGACGGCCTGCGGGACGACGCGGAGGTCTTGGTGCGCCACACCGACCCCCGCCTGCCCGACACGGACGGCGACGGCGCAACGGACGGCGTCGAGGCGAACGCGGGGACGAACCCCCTCGTCAGCGACATGACTGTCGACACGGACCAGGACGGCCTGACCAACGGGGAAGAGTTGGTGCAGGTGAAGGAAAAGATTGGCCGCGCGACCAACCCCATTGTGGCCGACACCGACGGCGACGGGCTTCCGGACGGCTGGGAGTTCCAGATTTATGCCGCCAACAGCGGCTGGTGGGCGGGCCTGCAGTTCGACCCCACGGTGGCGACCGCCGTGCACGACCCCGACAACGACGGGCTGACCAACCTGGAGGAGTGGACCAATGGCACGAACCCGCTGCGCGTGAGCAGCGAGGAGGGGTGGGACCGCGACGACCTGCGCGACGGCGACGAACTGAAGGTCTTCGGCACCAACCCGCTCAAGTCCGACACCGACGGCGACGGGCTCACCGACGCGGACGAGCTCCAGCGCGGGCTCGACCCCACCGCCGCCGACACCGACGCCGACGGCGTCGACGACGCGGCCGACACGCGGCCGACCGACGCCCGCGACACCGACCAC
>JAXDQP010000081.1:0-8752 GCA_034667745.1 Thermoplasmata archaeon | reverse complement strand
CGGCCTTGAAGTCCGTGACCTTGGTCGTGGTGGCCGCGGTGTGCTCGGGGGCAGCACCACGCTTGGCGAGCTTGTGGCGCACGATGTTGACCAGGCCGCCGGCGTCGAGGATCTCGATGGCCTTGGCGCTGAGGGGGATGCCCTTGGCCTCCAGGTTGCGGGTCTCGTTGCGGACGACGCCCTTCTGGAGGTCCACGCTGACCGTCTCGCCGTCGCGCACGAAGTCCTTCGGCAGCTCCGGGCACTCGATGACCGGGAGGCCGACGTTGATGGCGTTGCGGTAGAAGATGCGGGCGAAGCTGCGCGCCACCACGACGGGGACGCCGGCGCCGAGCATCGAGAGCGGCGCGTGCTCGCGGCTGGAGCCGCAGCCGAGGTTGTCGCCCGCCACGAGGATGTCGCCGGCCTTGACCTGCTTGGGGAAGTCCTGCCGCCACCCCTCCAGGATGTGCTCCGCGAGCCCCTTGGGGTCGATGATGGTGAGGTACTTGCCGGGCGTGATCATGTCGGTGTCGACGCTGTCCGGCAGGGCCCAGGCACGGCCCTTGAACTGGGTCTTGAAGTGCAGCTCCGGCGCGGCCATGCCCCTGCGACCCCCGCCCCCGATTTGAGCCCTACCCTTGCCCCACAAACGCTTCGCCCCGCGCCGCCCAGGCAGGCCCATGCCCAAGGCGCACCCGGCCGACCCGGACCCGACGGCGGAGGCCGGCAAGCCGCGGCCGCACGACCGGCGCCTGCGGCGGCTGCGCCACGCGCCGCCCGACCCCGAGAAGTACCCCAACCTGAAGGCGAACCGGGCGCTGGAGCGGGCCCTGCTCATCCAGCGCGCCCTGGCGATGGGGGTCCCGCGCGAGCAGGCCCTCCGGGACGCCGACGAGCACTTGGCCGGCACGGCCGGCAAGGCCCCTGCCCAGTTCCCGGCCAAGCGGCCTGCGCGCGCCGCTGGCGCCAAGCCGACGGCGAGGACCCCCGCCAAGCCGCTGCCCTAGACGCCCCGCCGCAGCCCCGCGAGGCGACGGATGTCGCGGTTCTCCAGGATGCGGTGCGGGTGCCCGTGCTTGGCGACGGCCAGCATCGCCTTGCCCAGGTCGTCCGCGTTGACCATCGCGAAGGGCGCGACCCGCCGCAGCAGGGGCGCGAGGCCCCACATGAGGCGGTCCTGCGCGAGCGGCCTCTCGACGGGGTCGAGCGGGTGGATGTAGGCGGGCCGGAAGTGCCACAGCCCCGCCAGCCCCACGGCGTCGAGCCTGCGCTCGGCCTCGCCCTTCTCCTGCGCGAAGGCCATGCGTGCCCCCCCGGTCGGGTCCGCGCCGCCGCCGCTCAGGTGCAGGAAGCGCACGTCGGGGTTGGCCGCCTTGAGCGCCTTCGCGCCCGCGAGCGCGAACTCCACGGTGACGCGGTGCAGCGTCGGGCGGTCGACGCGGTTCTGCGAGGTCCCGAGGCACCACAGCGCGGCGTCCACGTCCACGAGCCAGTCGCCGACGGCGGAGTAGTCCGCGAAGTCCTGGTGCAGCACGACGTGGACCTTGGGGTGCACCTCACGGGGCGCGCGCCGGGCCAGCACCGTGACCGCCTCGACGTCCGGGTCCGCGATGGCCCGCCGCAGGCAGCCCGCTCCCGCGGTCCCCGTCGCTCCCGTCAGGAGGATGCGCACGCGGCGCGCACGCAGGCCCGGCCTAAAGCCCTCCGCGCGCGGTTCCCGGTTGCTTGCCGCGCTCAGGCGGCGACGGCGCGGCGGGGCTTCAGCTCGCCCTCGCTGAAGTAGTCGCGGGGGTCGGTGAGCCGGCCTTCGAGCGCCGTGACGGCCGCGGTGGCGGGGGAGACGAGGTAGCTGAGAGAGTCGGGGTGGCCCATGCGGCCCTTGTAGTTGCGGTTCGAGGTCGAGACGCAGACCTCCCTCTCGGCCAGGACGCCGCCCATGCCGCCGAAGCAGGCGCCGCACGAGCTGGGGTTGAAGATGCCGCCCGCCTCCACGATGGTCTTGAGCACGCCGCTGTCGAGGGCGCGGGAGTATATGCTGGTGCTGGCGGGGAAGACGACGAGGCGGGTGCCGCGCTTCACGTGGTTGCCCTTCAGGATGCGGGCGACCGTCTCCAGGTCCTCGTAGCGCGCGTTGGTGCAGGAGCCGATGAAGACCTGGTCCACCTTGGGGACGGAGGCGGCGGCCTCGCGGACGGTCTTGACGTTCTCGGGGCTCTGCGGCATCGCGACGACCGGCTCCAGCTTGGAGCAGTCGAGCGTGTAGGTCTTGGCGTAGGCCGCATCCTTGTCGCTGCGCAGGCCCGCGTGGTCGCGGATTTCGGCGCGGCGGCCGCTCGCCATCGGGGTGGCGTCGAGGTAGTCCAGGGTCTCGCCGTCGCAGGCGATGACGCCGGCCTTGGCGCCCATCTCCGTGGTCATGTTGGTGAGGGTGAGGCGCTGGTACATCGGCAGGCTGTCGATGGCGGGGCCGCCGAACTCGACGGCCTGGTAGCGCGCGCCGTCGTCGCCCATCTTGCCGATGAGGGAGAGGACGATGTCCTTGCTGGCGACGGGCTCCGTCAGTTGGCCCTGGAGGTCGATCTTGATGGTGGGCGGGACGCGCATCCACAGCTCGCCGGTGGCGAAGACGGCGGCCATCTCGGTGGGGCCGATGCCGCTGGCGAAGCAGCCGAGGGCGCCCGCCATGTTGGTGTGGCTGTCGGTGCCGACGACGAGGTCGCCCGGCAGGCAGAAGCCCTCCTCGGCGAGGATCTGGTGGCAGATGCCCTGGCGGCCGATGTCGTAGAGGTGCGGCAGGCCGTAGGTCTCGCAGAAGGCGCGGATGTTCCTGTGCATCCTGGCCGACGACTCGCTGCTGGCGGGAATCCAGTGGTCGATGGGGACGACGACGCGGTTGGGGTCCCAGACCTTGGTGGCGCCCATCTCCTTGAACGGCTTGATGAGCTGCTCCAGGGCCTCGTGCGCCATCGCGACGTCGACCTTGCAGTCCACCACTTCGCCCACGGAGACGGCCTTCTGGCCGGCCTTGAGCGCGAGGAGCTTCTGCGGGAGCGTCATCCCTGCCATGCGCTGACCACGCGGGCCCCGCTTAAGGGGCTTTCCAGGAGGGCCGGCGCTACTTCTTGGCGGGCTGCACGGGCGGGGGCGCGGCGGGCCGGGAGGCGACGCGGCTCTGGCGGACGGCCTCGGCGACGGTCTCGTGGAGGGCGCGCGCCAGCAGCTCGGCGAGCTTCTGGTCGAGCGCCTTGATGAGCGCCTCGTCCTGGAGGTCGGGCTGGCCCGAGGTGGCCTGCGCGGCCGGGTCGGTCGGGTGGACCGCTGCTCCGGAGGCCGCCTTCGCGGCGTCCTGGTCGGTCGAGGGCACAATCGGCGATTCCTGCGCGGCCTCCTTGGCCTTCATGGGTTGGGAGGCCTTGGCGGCCTGGTCGACCTCGGCCTGCGCCGGGCGGGCCTTGGGCGGCGCCTGCGCCTCCATGCCCTCCGGGTGGGATTGCTCAAGCGGCTGCTTGGCCAAGGCTCCGGCGCTGCCCACGGGCGGCTTGCCGGACATGGGCTTGGGGGCCTCGCCGGTCACCGCCTCCGACGCCGGCGGCATCATGCCGTCCGCCGCCTTCACGGTCGTGGCGCCTGCGCCCTGCCCCAGGCCGTCCTTGCCCTTCCCCTCGGCCGGAGGAGGGACGCTCTTGCTGGAGCCGCCGGACGCGGTCGTGGTCGGGTCGCTGCCTGCGGGGGTGGCGCTGGCGGCCTGGCCGGGCTCGGCCTCGCCTTGTTCCCAAGGCATCACGGTGTGGCCGCCCATCTCGCCGGGCGGGCGGGTGCGCTGCGGGACCTGCACGGGCTTGGCTTGCTTGGCCTGGGATTGCTCAGGCTGGGTCGTCTCGGGCATGCCGGAACGTCGGCGCCGCCGCTACTTGGACTGTCCACCAACGTTGAGAACAGGAGAAAAAGAGGGAAAAGGGGGATTCGGACGGGCCGGGTTTGGCTACTTGAAGCCAATGATGTCCATGCCGCGCGCCAGGTCGCCCGTGAAGAGGTAGCCGCCGTAGTAGGCGGTCTCCCACGTGTTGCTGTCCTGCGCGAACTGGCCGACCACCTTGGGCAGCGTGCCGGCCGAGATGCCGGTGAAGTCCAGCAGGATGACGCCGTCGCCGTAGTAGCTCATCGCCAGCAGGTCGCGGCCCTCCTTGTCGGGCACGACGCGGCCGTGGTGGGTGGTGCAGCTCGTGGAGTGCAGGTTGACGGCGCTCGTCGGGTCCGTCGGGTTGGGGACGCCGGGCGAGACGTAGGTGGTGGCGCCGATGCCGGGGCTGTACCAGCCGAGCAGGCGGGGCGCCGTCTCGGTGCTGATGTCGTAGAACCAGGTGGCGCCCACCGGGACGCTGACCGCGCCCAGGACCGGGACGTTGACGCTGGCCAGGCAGCCGGGGGGAACGCCGCCGCCGCCGGACTCGTCGCCGACGTAGAGGACGTTGCCCTTGATGTTGATGCCCGCCGAGTGGCTGAACGCCTCGACGGAGAGGCTGGTGCTGGGCGCGCGGGGGTCGCCGGCGTGGACCGGGAGGCTCACGATGACCTTCGGGTGCAGCGGGTCGGCGGTGTCCCAGAGCTGGGTGTACTGGATGCCGGCGCAGATGGCGCGCTGCTTGCTGCCATCGGGCGCGTTCCAGAAGAAGATGTGGTGGCACGACAGGCCGTTCTGGAAGTTCTGCACGAGGGCGGGGTGGGCCGGGTCGCTCAGGTCGTAGATCTCCGTGATGCCGGTGCAGCGCTTGATGTCGGCGTTGCAGGGGTCGGGGCCGATGGCGGGGGTGGTGCCGCCGCCGTTGGAGGCCGCGTTGTAGAGGATGGGGGTGCCGGGGACGATGCCGAGCTTGTGGCCGCCCTGCGGGATGACGGTCTGGTTGAGCATGACCGGGTGCGTCGGGTCGGTGAACTCGATGACGTCGAAGCCGGGGCTGGTGGCGATGGCGGTCACGAGGCGCCCGCCGGGGAATGCGATGACGGCGGCGCCGCGGCCGGCCGACTCGATCTGGCTGAGCTGCTGGGGGTGCTTGGGGTCCGAGATGTCCACGAAGTGGGCGAACTCGGAGTCGTCGGGCACGACGGCGACGGAGCCGAAGAGCGAGATGCCGGAGCCCTTGGTGACGTTGCCGCCGACGTTGACGAGCTGCTGGATGCCGGCGATGTGGGCGGGCAGGTCCACGGCGGCGATGGGCTTCCACCAGGTCGGCACGCCGGCGCCGCTGGGGGGGCTGGAGAGGGTGGCCCACCCGAACTTGGGGTGGGGCGTGTTCTGCGGGTCGTTCCACAGCGCGGGGCCGGCCTTCAGCAGGCCGGTGACGGCGTCGACGGCGCCGGTGGCGTCCGTGGGGGTGGAGGGCTGCGAGATGCAGCCCGCCAATCCAGCGGTGACGAGGGCCGCAACGGCCAGGAGTCTCCAGGACATGGGTGCGCCGACTCCAGGGGGCGGATTAAGCGTTGTGCCGCTCGGCCCCGCAATCCGTGGTCGGGCGGGAGGCGGGCCGTCAGGTCAGCTTCAGGACGTCCATGCCGCGCCCGATGTCGCCCGTGAAGACGTAGCCGTTCCAGGCGCGCGCGTTCCAGGTGTCGATGCCGGGGGCGCGGTACTGGTCGAGGACCTTCGGCGCGGCGGGGTCGGTGAAGTCGATGAGGAGGACGCCCGCGTTGTACCACGCGATGACGAACTTCTGCTCGCCGGGGACGAGGGTGCCGAAGTGGGCGGTGCAGCCCGCGCCGGGGGTGCCGTCGAAGGGGTCCACCGGCAGCGGCGGCACGGGGCTGGGCGGCGACTGCGGCGGCATCGTGGGCGGCGTGACGTGGCCGCGCAGGACCGGGTTGGCCTCGTCCTTGACGTCGTAGAACCAGAGTGCGCCCAGCGGCGTGGACTGGCCGGTGGCGGGGTCGGAGGCGAGGCAGGCGCCGGGCTGGCCGCCGCCGCTGAACTCGTCGCCGATGATGAGGACGGTGCCGTCCGCGTTGCCGGCCGCGAGGTGGTGCAGGCCGCCGGCGCCGATGAGGGGGTTGTCCGCCTTGCCGACGGTGCCCAGGACCTTGATGCCGAAGCCCTCCGCCTTGGGGTCGAGGTGGTCGAGGTCCCAGATCTCCGTGGCGCCCACGCCGGCGCAGTAGGCGCGGAACTTGGGGGCGCCGAAGGTGCCGTGGAAGGTGATGCCGTGGCAGCCGTAGCCGCCGAAGCGGCCGAGCGACACCGGGTTGGCGGGGTCGTGCGCGTCGATGAGGTCGTTCTTGGCCACGCCGTCGCTGCTGCCGGGCACCTGGCCGCCCCCGCCGGACGAGGGCGCGTTGAACACGAGCTCGGTGCCGGGGACGACGGCGACGTTGTGGTTGTTGGCCTTGACGTCGAGCTTGGCGCGGAACTCGGGGCGGCTGGGGTTGGAGACGTCCCAGAAGTTGACGATGCCCTTGCCGCCGGAGGCGAGGACGAGGGTGCGGCGGCCGTCGGGGTGCGCCATCACCTCGGCCTTGCGCGCGTACGGGGTCTCGCTGTCGGCGGGCGTGTTGTAGGCGAGGGTGGGGTGCGCGGGGTCGCTGACGTTGGCGATGAAGAACCCCTTGTTGAGCGCGGAGCCGAAGACGTAGTCGCCCAGGACGTAGTTGCCCGAGCCGGTGGGCCACGCGGCGCCGCTGGCGTCCTTGAGCTGGGCCACGAAGGTGAGGTGCTGCACGTTGGGCGGCTGCGGGCTGGGGAAGGAGGGGTCCAGCGGGAAGCCCGCCACCGCGCCGGGGGCGGGGGTGCCGGACGGGTTGGCGGCCGGGGCGGTGCAGCCGGCCAGCAGGAGCAGGGCCAAGGCGATGGGGGGCAGGAGCGCGGTGCGCACAGCCAGACAGGTGGGGCCGCACCCTTCAGGGTTGTGGGCAGGCTTATGCGTCGCCCCGCCGCCGGCGCGCGGGAACTTCCGCTGATGCGCTAGATTGCTTATCTAGGAGGACGGCGAACCTGCCCTCCATGCCCCGGCTGTCGGCGCAGACCACGGGCATCCTCCTGCTGCTGATGGCCATCGTGTCGTGGGGCGTCGTGCTGGCCGAGGCGGCCATCGTCCACACCGTCTCCCTCCTGAGCGTGGGCTCCGCCGTCCTCGTGACCGGCCTCGTCTTCGCCTGGCCCTTCCTGAACGGCGCCCGCGTCGCCGGGAGCCGCGTCATCCAACTCGACGCCTGCCGGTTCTGCGGCACCATCCCCGTCCCGGCGCTCAAGTTCTGCATCCGCTGCGGCGCCTACCCCAAGGCGTCCCAGATGCGCCTGGCGTAGGGCAATTCCCCTACCACAATGGCATAAAGGGGGTGCCGCGCCTAGGCGCCCTTGTGCCCCTCTCCAACCGCCAGGTCGGGCTGGCCCTGCTGGGCCTGACCGCCGTCACCGTGGCGCTGACGGCGTACATGGCGGCCACGGCGCACCACCGCATGGAGGCCGTGCACTTCGCCCCCGCCCTCGCGCTCGTGGCGATGATGGTGGCGTGGCCCTTCGCCAACGGCTGGCGCCCGTGGAGGGCCGCGCCCGACCAAAGCTGCACGGCGTGCGGCACGCAGTGGCTCCCCGGCGAGGCGGCCGGAAGCTGCCCCGCGTGCGGAAACGCCGGCGCCTAGACCCTGCTCCGGCCGGATGGGCCGAGGACCCTACTTCAGAATCCCCATCGCCTGGAGTTTCTCCGGCAGGTAGGTGTCGGTGACGAAGTTGAGGCCGTACTTGGCGAGCGCCTGCTGCTCCGACTTCGTCTTCATCTCGAGTTGCAGGTTGATCTCGCCGCGCCAGTAGTCGTCGTCGAAGCGCGGGTCGTCCAGCTCGGCCTTGAGAGCATCGACGTCCTGGTCGGTCAGCTTGTCCGTCGGCAGGTCGTAGTTGATGATGTCCGACGGCGTGACGCCGAGGAACTGCGCCGTGGGCGTCGCGAGGTATTCCGAGATGTGCGCCGTCTTGATGGCGCCGTACGCGACCGAGGCGAAGATGCGGAACGACCACGGGTCGCCATCCGTGAAGACGACGACGGGCTGGTTGGCCTCCTCGTTGAGGCGCTTGATGAGGCGCCGCGTCGAGCGGGCGGGCTGGCCCTTGAGGTGGACCAGGGTGCAGTTGTATTTGGTGTCGAAGCCGTTCTCCACCAGGCGCGCGAACATGCCGCCCGTCTCGATGGCGATGACGAAGTCGGACTTGACGTTCTTGAACTGCAATCGGTCGGGCTCCACGTTGTACGGGATGTTGTACCCGGAGTCGCCGACGTCGTTCTGGCAGTGCATGGTGCGCTTCTCGCCGTTGCGCGTGGTCTCCACGACCTGCAGGTCGCCAATCATCGCGGCGCCGTTCTCCTCCGGCCGCAGCTTGAAGTCCTCGCGCATCGAGCCCGTCATGACCTCCAGGTCCTCGGCCAGCAGGTCCGACTCGTCCTGGCTGTGGAACTTCGCGAGGTCCCAGCCCTCGCTGATGTAGTACATCTCACGCAGCGTCGAGGACTTGTTCTCGCCAATCATCTGCTTGATGAAGTCGGTGAGGAACATCGTGCGCAGGAGCATGTAGGCGCCGTCGAGCGACTTGGCCGAGCGCGTGGTGAACTCGCTGCCGTACTTCCAGACGCGGTGGCGGTCGTCAAAGACGATGTTGCCCTTGTTGCGGCTGCTCAGCTGCACCTCCGGGATGGCGGCCGACTTCAGGTGCTTGTAGATGGTGTCCGCGATGCCGTCGAGCGACTTGGTCGCCTGCGCCTCGCGCTGGGCCTTCGTGTCGCGCTTGCCGGCC
>JAXDQP010000080.1:0-45824 GCA_034667745.1 Thermoplasmata archaeon | reverse complement strand
GAGGTCGGCATGGCGACCAAGGGCAGCATCCTGCAAATCATGCACGCCTCCGGGGTCACGCCGATTCCGACGGCGGCGGGCGTGGCGATGTTCCTGCGCGAGCTTGCGCAGCCCGGCGTGCGCGAGTGCGTCGTGGCCGGCGAGCTTGGCGCCATCGACGCCGACCGCCAGGTGGTGGCGAAGGGCTGGGACCTCGCGCTCGCCATCGCGAGCCAGGTGCTGGCCGACCGCCCCATGCGCTTCCGGCTGCTGGAGTCCATCGACGCCATCCTCCCCGACTCGTTCATCGAGGCCTCCGTCGTCGTGGACCAGGGCCGCGACCAGGCGATGCGGGACCACCGCGTCGACGGCGTGCCCTACCTCCCCGGCGTCTTCGGGCTGGAGGCGTTCGCGGAGACCGGGCTGCTGCTCGCGCCCAAGGACGCCGTGCTGCTCGGCGCCGAGGACGTCGCGTTCGCGCTGCCGCTGAAGCAGCTCAAGGCCGCGCCCGCCAAGGGCAAGGTGGCCGCGCGCGTCACCTCGAAACCCGGCGCTGCGCAGACCGTCGTCCACTGCACGCTCACCTCGCAGTTCACGGGCCCCGACGGCCGCCCGCACGGCGAGCCGAAGCTGCACTTCTCGGCCACGCTCCGCTTCGGCACGCTCGCCACCTCGCCCAAGGCCGCGCCGCCGCAGGTCGACGGCACGCTGCGCCGCGACGGCATCTACCCGCCGTTCTTCCACGGCCCCAGCTTCCAGGTCCTTGCGGCGGCCGGGCCGCTCTCGCCCGAGGCGCACGCGCTGTTCCGCGAGCCCACCGAGCCGCACTTCGGCGCGGGCCCGGCCGAGTTCACGGCGCACCCGATGCTCGCCGAGGCGCTGTTCCAGGCCTGCGGCCTCCAGACGCTCGCCAACGAGAAGGCGATGAGCCTCCCCGCCGGCATCAAGCGCCTGGAATCGTGGCACACGGGGCCGCTGCCGGCGCAGGTGCTGCTGCGCGGCCGCCCCACGGGCCGGGACGCGAGCGGCAACCGCACCTTCGACGCCGAGGCCGTCAGCGCGCAGGGGCACCTGCTCGTCCGCCTGACCGGCTACGCGATGGTCGAGACCGGCCCCGCGCCGCAGCCGGCCGCGCCACCCGCTCCCCAGGTTCCGTTGCCGGAGGTGCCGGGCGTCCACTTCGCCGCCGAGCCGGTGGCCGACGCGCCGCTCGACGACCGCTTCAGCGCGGCCGAGAAGGCGCAGCACGCCAAGTTCACCGTCCCCAAGCGGGCGCAGGAGTGGCGCGCGGGCCGCCTCGCCGCCAAGCAGGCCATCGCCCTGCTCCGCCCCGCGCGCGCCGCCGACATCGAGGTGCGGGGCGACGAGAGCGGAAAGCCGATGGTGTTCGTCGCCGGCCAGCCCGCCGACCTGCGCCTGAGCCTCACCCACCGTGACGGGCTCGCGGTCGCCGCAGTGGCCACCACGCCTCTCGGCATCGACCTTGAGACCGTGGAGCCAAAGCCGCAGTCGTTCCTGGAGGAGGCGTTCGCCATCTCCGAACTCAAGGACCTCATGGCGGCCTCGGCGCGCGGCGAGGACATCGCCGCCCAGGTCGCCTGCCTGTGGACCGCGAAGGAGGCGGCCCTCAAGCGCGCGGGCGTCGGCCTGCGCTCGGACCTGCGCGCGCACGAGGTCGAGGCCGACGGGCAGGGCGGCGCGGTCGTGACCGGCCCCTCGGTCGGCCGCGTCGGCGTCCGCTTCTTCGGCATCGACGGCAAGGTGCTCGCGGTGAGCGCCCCCAGCCTGGACCCGAGGGGACGCTGATGGCCGCCGTGCACGCCTTCGCCCAGAGGACCGTCGCCGCGTGGGGCACGCCCACCAAGGTCCTCGTCGCCGCCGGCTTCGCGGGTGTCCTTGGCCTGCTGTCGCAGGTCTCGGTCCCGGTCCCGTGGACGCCGGTGCCGCTCACGCTCCAATTGTTCGGGGTGCTGCTCGTCGCGACCTGCCTCGGCACGCGCTACGGCCTTCTCTCCATCGGGATGTACCTCGCTGCCGGCGCGCTGGGCCTGCACGCGTTCGCGCCCAGCTCGGACGGCTTCAACTCGGCCGGCATCGTGGGCACCGAACGCTGGCGCGTCCTGGTGCCGGACCTCGCCCGCCACACCGGCTTCACCGCCGGCTACCTCTTCGGCTTCGGCCCCGCGAGCCTGTTCGTCGCGACCTACCTGCGCCGCCGCGAGTCGGGCCTGGGCGACGCCTGGGTCCGCCGCGCCGCATTGCTCCTGATTGTCCTGCTGGCGAGCGCATCGGCCGCCGTGTTCTTCCTCGCCGGGGGCAACACGTTCGCCGGCGAGGGGGCCGGGTCCGCCTACGCCTCGTCGCTCGACGCGCTGTGGGTGTTCGCGGCCGTCGCCGTGGTCGCCGTCCCGTGCACCGCGTGGTGGCTGCTGCGCCGCCGGGGCGGGCCGGAGGCGCTCAACCTCTACGTCGTCCTGCTCGGCGCCGTCGCCATCATCCACCTGTGCGGCGTCCTCGTGCTGGGGCCGACCCTGGGCCTCACCTGGACGAAGGCCGTCGCGCTCGGCTCCACCGTCTTCCTGCCCTTCGATGCCCTCAAGGCGGGCGCCGCGGTTGCCCTCGCGCTCCCCTTCCTGCCCTCGCGGCACCCCACCCTGGAGACCAACGCATGAAGCCCCTGTTCCGGAAAATCCTGGTCGCCAACCGCGGCGAGATTGCCCTGCGCGTCATGCGCACCGCCCGCGAGCTGGACATCGGCACCGTCGCCATCCACAGCCCGCAGGACGCGAAGGCCCCGCACGTGAAGTTCGCCGACGAGGCGTATGGCCTGGGCAACGAGTCGAGCGCCTCCAACTACCTCAACATCCCCGCCATCGTCGAGCTGGCGCAGAAGGTCGGCGCCGACGCCGTCCACCCCGGCTACGGCTTCCTGTCGGAGCGCAGCGAGTTCGCGACCGCGCTGGGCAAGGCGGGCGTCAAGTTCATCGGCCCGCCCCCTAGGCCCATCGATGTCCTGGGCGACAAGGTGGCGAGCAAGGTCGCGGCGCGCAAGGCGGGCGTCCCCGTCGTGCCCGGCAAGGACGAGTTCGTTTCGACGCTGGTGGAGGCCAAGGGCGTCGTCGGCCTCACCGGCTACCCGGTCATCATCAAGGCGGCGTTCGGCGGCGGCGGCATGGGGATGCAGGTCGTCGGCTCCGAGCCCGAGCTGGCCAGCGCCCTCGCGCAGACGCAGCGCCAGGCCAAGGCGGCCTTCGGGCGCGGCGAGGTGTTCATCGAGAAGTTCATCCAGCGCCCGCGCCACATCGAGATCCAGTTCCTCGCCGACGAGCACGGCCACGTCGTCCACTTCGGCGAGCGCGAGTGCAGCGTGCAGCGTCGCCACCAGAAGCTCATCGAGGAGGCGCCCTCGCCCATCGTCAAGCCCGAGGACCGCGCCCGCATCGGCGCCAGCGTCTGCAAGCTCGCCAAGGACGTCGGCTACTGGAACGCCGGCACCGCGGAGTTCCTCTACGAGGACGGCCAGTACTACTTCAACGAGGTCAACACGCGGCTGCAGGTCGAGCACCCGGTCACCGAGCAGGTCTACGGCATCGACCTCGTGCGCGAGCAGATTCGGATTGCCGCCGGCGAGCCGCTGGGCTACGACCAGGCCTGGGTGGACGCGCGCCGCCGCGGCTGGGCCATCGAGTGCCGCATCAACGCCGAGGACCCGCGCGCCAAGTTCATGCCGACGCCGGGCCACATCGCGCGCCACATCCCGCCCAACGGCAACGGCGTCCGGGTGGACACCTACCTCTACTCCGGCTTCACGGTGCCCTCGACCTACGACTCGATGGTCGCCAAGCTCATCACGTACGGCCAGGACCGCCCCGAGGCAATCCGCAAGATGCGCCGCGCGCTCGCCGAGTACGACCTGGGCAACCTCGTCACCAACCGCGAGCTGCACGAGGTCATCTTCCGCGACGAGGCGTTCGTGGCGGGGGACATGACGACGAAGTTCCTGGAGGAGCGCCGCATCCTGGACAAGCTGATGGGCGTCGAGGAGGAGGCGAGCGAGGAGACCAAGCAGAAGCTCGCTGCCCTCGCGGCCGCCCTCGCGCACGAGCCGGGGGGAATCGACTCGATGGTCCTCAAGTCCTACGCCTTCAAGCAGAGCGCCGCCAAGAACGTCGGCGTCGACGAGCACGGCCGCCGCCGCCTCAGCCCGTGGGGCCGGCGCGGGCGCTACGAGGGGCAGGGGAGGCTGGCCTAATGCGCTACTCCTTCCAGCTCGGCCACCGCCTCCACTACGTCAACCTGGAGGAGCACGCGGGCGGCCCCAAGTTCGTCGTGGACGGCGCCAGCTACGAGCCGAAAGTGACCGTCGTCGGCAAGGGCCACTACAAGGTCACGCTCGGCGGGAGGCAGTACGAGTTCCGCGTCCACAACGGCCTCGTCACCGAGGGCGCGCACCCGCTCGACCTGGAGGTCCGCCGCGCCCGCCCCGAGCTGTCGCGCGCCCGCGCCGGCAGCCGCAAGGCCGACGGCCGCATCAAGCCCCCCATGCCCGGCAAGGTCGTCGAGGTCAAGGTGAAGGAGGGCCAGGCCGTGGCCGCCGGGGACGTCCTGTGCGTGCTGGAGGCGATGAAGATGCAGAACGACCTCAAGTCCCCGATGGCCGGCACGGTCCTGCGCGTGCACGTCCACGACGGCACCAACGTCGAGGCCACGACGGTGCTGCTCGAGATTGAGCCGTCGCCCTAGGACTGCACGACCAAAAGCCTGACACGGCTCAGGACCATCCCGCCCCATGGACGGTCCCCGGGAACGAGCGGTCGAGCCCGCGGGCCCGCGCCGCCTGCGGCCCTGGCGCCGCCGCAGCCCGCACGGCCACGAGACCGCGCCCAACCTCCTGGCCTCCATCGTGGACTCCTCCGACGACGCCATCCTCACCAAGGACCTGCACGGCGTGGTGATGAGCTGGAACAACGGAGCCGAGCGCATCTTCGGCTACACCGCCGCCGAGATGGTCGGCCAGCCCATCGTGCGCCTGTTCCCGCCCGACCGCATCGGGGAGGAGGCCTCCATCCTGGCGCGCATCCAGCGCGGCGAGCGGGTGGACCACTTCGAGACCAAGCGGGTGCGCAAGGACGGGACCGTCATCGACGTCTCGGTGACCATCTCGCCGCTGTTCGACGAGGGCGGCACCCTGGTGGGCGCCTCCAAGATCGCGCGCGACATCACGCAGCGCAAGCAGTCCGAGCGCGAGCGCTCCCTCCTGGCCGCCATCGTGCGCTCCAGCTCCGACGCCATCTGCACCAAGTCGCCCGAGGGCATCGTGACGAGCTGGAACCCCGGCTCCGAGCGCCTCTTCGGCTACCTGCCGCCGGAAATCATCGGCCGCCACATGGAGGTGCTGTTCCCGCCCTCCCGCCGCGCTGAGATTGCGGAGATCCTCACCGCCGTCCGCGAGGGGCGCTCCATCGAGCACCAGGAGACGCAGCGCCTGCACAAGGACGGCCACCTCGTGGACGTCTCCGTCACCACCTCGCCGCTGCGCGCCAGCGACGGCGTCGTGGTGGGCGCCTCCGAGGTGGCGCAGGACGTCACGGAGCGCAAGCGCCTGCACGACGCCGAGCGCGAGCGGGCGGCCGCGGAGATCCGCAACCTGCGGGACCTGGAGGCGTTCCGCTCCCGTTTCATCAACAGCGCCGCGCACGAGCTGTCCAACCCGCTCACCCCCATCGCCATCCAGCTCCGCCTGCTGCGCCACCGCGCCAGCGGCCCCGACGGCGTGCGCTCGGTGGACATCCTGGAGCGCAACTTCCAGCGCCTGTCGCGCGGCATCCGCGACCTGCTCGACGCGGCGCGCATCGAGGGGCACCGCCTCGTCGTGGCCCGCAAGCCCGTCGACCTGCGCACGCTCGTCGAGGAGGCGGCCGACTCGTTCGCGCCCGCCGCCCAGGCCGTCGGCGTCCGCCTGCGCTGCGAGCCCATCCCCGCCGTGACGGTGGAGGCCGACGAGGGCCGCCTCATGCAGGTGCTCTACAACCTGCTCTCCAACGCGGTCAAGTTCACGCCGCGGGGCGGGGAGGTGGTGCTGAGCGCGCACGTGGACCAGTGGACGGTGCGGCTGTGCGTGCGCGACACGGGCATCGGCATCGCGCCGGAGCACCTGGAGCGCCTCTTCCACCCCTACCGCCAGGTGCACGACCCCAAGCTGTCGCCCGGCACGGGCATGGGCCTGGGGCTCTACATCTCGCGCGCGCTGGTGCAGGCGCACGGCGGCCGCATCTGGGCTGACAGCCCCGGCCCCGGCAAGGGGACGACGATGTGCATCGAGTTGCCGCTGGAGCTGCCGCCGCCGCGCTCCGCCGGCAGCGTCGGGTAGCGCGAACCTTCAAGCCGCCACGCCATGCCGCCCGCGTGGCCGTCCTGCTGTGCGAGACCGACGAGACAGGCATCGCGACGCTGACCGTGAACCGTCCCGAGGCGCTCAACGCGCTCAACGCCGAGGTGCTGGAGGCCCTCCACGCGACGGTGACCGGCCTGCACGGCAAGGCGAGGGCCATCCTCCTGACCGGCGCCGGCAAGGCGTTCGTGGCGGGCGCGGACATCGCGGCGATGGCGTCCCTGTCGCGGGAGGAGGCGCGCGAGTTCAGCCTCGCCGGCCAGGACTCGTTCCAGGCGCTCGCGGACTTCCCCGGCCCCGTCGTCGCGGCCCTCAACGGCTACGCGCTCGGCGGCGGCCTGGAGCTGGCGATGGCGTGCGACATCCTCGTGGCCTCCGACAAGGCGGTCGTGGGCCAGCCCGAGGCCAAGCTCGGCGTGGTGCCCGGCTTCGGCGGCTCGCAGCGGCTGCCCCGCCGCACCGGCCCCGGCGTCGCGAAGTGGCTCCTGATGACCGGCGAGACCGTGAAGGCCGACGAGGCGCTGCGGCTTGGCATCGTGGACCGCGTCGTCCCGCACGACCAGCTCATCGCGGAGGCGCGCAAGGTCCTGACGCAGTGCCTCGCCAACGGCCCGCTCGCGGTGGCGGCCTGCAAGCGCCTGGTGGACGACGGCCTCGACCGGCCGCTCCCGGAGGCGCTGGAGTTGGAGGCGGACGCGTTCGGCGACGCCTTCGCGACGCACGACCAGAAGGAAGGCATGGCGGCGTTCCTGGCCAAGCGCAAGGCCGCGTTCACGGGCAACTGACCCACCAAACCACGGATTCCCCGGAGCGCACGGAACCACGATTCCGTTATGCCATGAATCCGTGCAATCCGTGGTTCAGGCGGAAGGCTCGCTGAGGCGCTGGGTGAAGGTGCAGGGCGCCTGCTCCTTGCAGTAGAGGCCGACCGCGTACTCGCCGGGGCCAAGCTGGAGGCTGCCGAAGGGGCTGCCCTTGGCGAGGTCGCTGTAGGCGTAGACGGGACTCGGCGTCTTGCCAGCGATGAAGTCGTCCACCTGCGTGGCCGGGAAGAGAATCCACTGCGTGTTGCCGCCGGTGCGGTCGAGGCTGTAGTCGAGGGTGCCGCCGACGAGGGTGAAGGTCTGCGCGGTGCGGACGTTGCTGGGGAGCGTGATCTGCTTGGCGTAGGGCAGGGTGATGGCGACCTTCTGGAGGTGGCCGGCCTGCTGCTGCACGAAGCGGTCGGTGGCGTAGCCCATGTAGAGCTCGACGGGGCAGTCGTGGTCGGCGAGGCAGTGCAGGCCGACGGCGTAGGAGCCGGCCTTCGCCTGGTAGACGTCGGAGAGGCTGCCGTTGAAGTCGAGGGTGGGGCGCATCTCCTTGCCGGCGACCGGGCAGGGGACCTTGGCGCCCGAGAGGTAGGCGTCGCGGTCGCTGGACTTCAGCAGGCACGCCTCGACGGGGCTGCCGTCGCCCGCGATGCTCCAGCCGAGTTGGCTGTTCTCGGGGACCCGGAAGCCGTCGGGGGTCGCGAGGAGGTAGCCGTGCGCGGGGACGGTGAAGTGGTCGGTGACGATGACGCCGCCGACGCCGGGGATGGTGCTGAGGCAGCCCGACAGGGCGAGGCCCGCGAGCGCGGCGAGGGGAATCAGGGAGCGCATGCGAGACACCAGCCCTTGCGGGCGGGCGACCATTTCCGTTCCCCCACTTAAGCACAGTGGCCCATCTGTTGGTCTGACGAAACAACGCAAAACCGGCTAGGCGCGCACGAAGCGGCGCACGCCGTCCTGGTCGCGGCGGCGGGCGAGGCCGTCAATCTCCAGCGCGTGCAGGTGGCCGACGACCTCGCACATGCCGAGGAAGGTCTGGTCGTGCGCGAGGTGCGGCAGGACGCGGGGCAGCAGCTCCCAGGCGGTGCGCGGGGCGTCGAGGTGGGCGAGGACGCGGTCGCGGCGGCGTTGGTGCTTGGCAGCGTGGCTGTCGAGCAGCGCGTCGGTGAGGCGGAAGGGCGCGTGGTGGCCGGGCAGGACCTCGCAGCCGACCATCCGCCGCAGGCCGTCGAGCGTGCGGAGGTACTGGTGGTAGCGGCCGTGGTCGTCGTCCTTCAGCTCGATGGCGTTGGAGGTGATGTGCTCCAGCAGCGTGTCGCCCGAGACGAGGTGGTTGCCGTCCGTCTCCAGCAACAGCGAGCCTGGGGTGTGGCCGGGCGCGAGGCGGACGCGGGCCTCCAGGCTGCCGAGGACCAGCCGCTCGCCGTCGCGCACCGGGGCCTCGATGGGGGTGTCCTCCAGGTGGAGGTCGATGCTCTCGCTGCGGCCGCCGATGGCCTGCGCCACGTCGGCGGGGACGCCGTGGTGGAGGAGCGCGTCCATGAACGCGGCGTTGCGGGAGACGGAGTCGCGCCGGAACGTCTCGATGAAGGGCGCCTCCTCGCGCGGGGCCGACAGCCGGACGCCGTGCTCGCGCCGCAGCCGGGCCGCGTTCCCGGCGTGGTCCACGTGGCCGTGCGTCACCAGCAGCCGCAGGCGACCGGGGTTGATGCCCGCGGCGTGCAGCCCCGCCTGGAGCGCCGCGTAGGCCTCGGGCGTGCCGATGCCGCAATCGACCAGCGCGGGCCGGTCGCCGGGGAACAGCCAGCAGTTCGCGCTCTGGAGGGCGAACGGGAGCGGCACCTCGATGCGCCGGACGCTCTCCACGCCGGACCCACTGGGGGCGGGTGAAAAAGCCAAGAGGGTCCGGGCCTTTGGCCGTCCATGGACGGGAGCGCCGCGCCAGCCGCCAGTGCCGGAGCCGCAGCCACCAGCCCCGCGCCGCTGCGCCACCTCACGCTGCGGGTGGAGCACGACTGCCCGCTGGCCGAGCTGTCGCGCGAGCTGCCCGGTGTGGACATCCAGGCCTGGAGCACGCACCGCCTGGAGGTCGTGGAGGTCCGCTGCACCGCGGCCCTGTGGCCCAAGGTCGAGGCCGCCGCGCTGCGCCTGCTGAAGCCCCTGCGCGTCCTGCGGACCGCCGACGGCGGCCTGCTGGTGTGGGAGCCGCTCGTGCGGGAGGAGCGCTCGGTCAGCCGCATCCTGGAGGCGCACCGCCTCATCTGGCTCCAGCCCATGCGCGTCCGGGGCGGCTGGGAGCACTACGACGCCATCGGCGTGGGCGACGGCGACAGCCAAGAGCGCGCCGCCCTGCACGCCCTCGCCGCCGTCGGCACGACCCAGGTGGTCCGCCGCCGCCCCGTCGCCGCGCACGACCTCGTCGCCTCCCTGTTCCTGTCGCTGCGCCCCGTCCTGGACGCGCCCACCGACAAGCAGGCCGAGGCGCTCCTAGCGGCGGCCCAGTCCGGCTACTACCGCAGCCCCCGCGAGGCCACCACCGCCGAGGTCGCGCAGAAGATGGGACTGGGCCGCAGCGCCTTCGAGGAGCGATTGCGCGGGGGCGAGAACCGGCTGCTTGCCGCGCTGGCGCCTGCGTTGGAGGCTGCGCGGGCGGAAACCGGCAAAACAAACTAAACCACGAATTGCACGAATTTCACGAAACGCCGACCCGCGAGATTCGTGCAATTTGTGGGATTCGTGGTTCGGCCTGGGGTCGCCACCTACAAATCGGGGTGGCCCGTCGCCGCAACGTGGAGTTCGCGCTGGGCGACGAGGAGGCGCTCATCCAGAAGACGGTGCGCGAACTGGCCCGCGGCCCCATCAAGGAGCGCGCCGCCCGCCTCGACCGCACCGGCGAGTTCCCGCGCGAGAGCCTGCGCGACCTCGCGGGGCTTGGGATGCTCGGGCCGACGATTCCTGCCGAGTTCGGCGGCGCGCCGGTCAGCAAGGTCGCCTACAACCTCATGCTGGAGGAGCTTGCGTGGGCCTGCGCCTCCACCTCCGTCACGGTCGCCGTCCACTCCAGCGTCGCGGCGACTCCCATCGTGCAGTGGGGCAGCCGCGAGGTGCAGGAGCGCTTCCTCCCCAAGCTCGCGTCCGGGGAGTGGATTGGCTGCTTCGCGCTCACCGAGCCGAGCGCCGGCAGCGACGTCGCCAGCCTCGCGACGACGGCGGTGCGCGAGGGGGACGAGTACGTCCTGAACGGCAGCAAGGTGTTCATCACCAACGGCAGCCACGCCGGCAGTGCCATCGTCGCGGCCAAGACCGACCCCAAGGCGGGCCACAAGGGCATCAGCCTCTTCGCGGTCGAGGCGGGCTCGAAAGGCTTCGGCAAGGACGGCCACGAAGAGAAGCTCGGCCTGTGCGGCAGCGACACCGCGCGCCTCTCGTTCACGGACCTGCGCGTCCCCGCCGGCAACCTCCTCGGCAAGCCGGGCGACGGGTTCCGGCAACTGATGGCGACGCTGAACGGCAGCCGCATCAGCATCGGCGCCCAGGCGGTCGGCATCGCGCAGCGCGCCTTCGACGAGGCGACCTCCTACGCCAAGGAGCGCGTGCAGTTCGGCAAGCCCATCGCCGCGAACCAGGCCATCCAGTGGAAGCTCGCGGACATGGACGTCCGCATCGAGGCCGCGCGTCTTCTCTACCTCAAGGCCGCGGCGGAGCAGGACGCGGGCCGCCTCACGCCCGAGATGGGCAGCCGCGCCAAGCTGTTCGCCAGCGAGACGGCGACCTGGGTCGCGAACCAGGCGGTGCAGGTGCACGGCGGCAACGGCTACACGATGGACTACGTCGTCGAGCGCCTGATGCGCGACGCCAAGGTCACGGAAATCTACGAGGGCACCTCGGAAATCCAGCGCATGGTCATCGCCCGGCAACTGCTCGGGGCCTGATGGCCGACGGGCGCCTGCGTGCGGCGACGGCCGCCGACGCCGCGACGCTCACCCGGCACCGCACCGCGATGTGGCGGGCGATGGGCGTCCTGCGGGACGGCGAGGCGGACCCGACCGAGGCCGCCTACGCGGACTGGGTCAAGCGCCTGCTGGCGGAGAATCGTCTTGCGGCGTGGGTTGCCGACGGCCCCAACGGCCCCGTCGCGAGCGGCTGCGCCTATCTCCAGGAGGTCCACCCCAGGCCCGGCCACCCGGGCCCCTGGTGCCCCTACCTGCTCTCCATGTTCACGGAGCCGGAGTGGCGCGGCAAGGGGCTGGCGCGCGCCATCGTGCAGGAGGCCATCGCGTGGTCGCGGGCCCACGGCGCGACCCGGCTGGCGCTGCACGCGTCGGCGGCGGGGCGGCCGCTCTACGAGGCGATGGGGTTCGCGGCGAGCCCCGAGATGCGGCTGGACCTCTAGCGAGCCGGCGCCCTGGGGGCGGGCGCGTTCGCCTGCGGCGCGGCCGTGAGCGGCAGCTCGAAGGCGAACAGCGAGCCCTTGCCGGCGCCCAGGCTCTCGCACCAGATGCGGCCGCCGTGCTGCTCGATGATGCCGCGGCTGATGTAGAGGCCGAGGCCCGTGCCGCCCGGCGCCATCTGGCCGTCGTGCAGTTGGCTGAAGGGCTGGAACAGCAGGCTCGCCTGGCTTGGGTCGATGCCGACGCCGGTGTCCTGCACCCGCAGCCACGCCTTGCCGCCCTCCCGCCCCACCGTGACGGTGACGCTGCCGCCGGCGGGCGTGAACTTGAGGGCGTTGGCCACGAGGTTGAACAGCACCTGCGTGCAGCGCGCGGGGTCGCCCTCCAGCGGGGCCTCCCGGGCGCCCGCGACGGCGAGGAGGACCTGCTTCTCCTTCGCCAGCCCCTCCATCGACTGGCAGGTCTCGGCGGCGAGGCGCGCGAGGTCCATCGCCTGCACGCGCAGGCGCAGGCGGCCGCCCTCGATGCGGGCGACGTCGAGGGTGTCGCGCACCAGGGCGCCCAGCCGCTCGACGTTGCGGTCGAGCACCTGGAAGCCGCGCAGCGAGCGCTCGTCCATCTGCGGCGGCAGGTGCGACTTCAGGAGGTGGAGCTGGAGGCGGAGCGCGCTGATGGGTGTGTTCAGCTCGTGCGAGGCGGTGTTCAGCAGCTGCGTCTTGAAGCGGTCCTGCTCCAGCAGGCGCTCCACCTGGCGCAGCGAGGCGACCTGCTGGGCGCGGCGCTCCTCGGCGCGGCGCTCCTCCGTGATGTCGCGGAAGCTCCACACCCGGCCGACGCTGCGGCCGCCGACGCGCTGCGGGCGCGACGAGCGCTCGACGACGCGGCCGTCCGCGAACTCCAGCACGTCCACCGACTCGGCGTCCGTGGCGGCGTACAGCTCGCGCACCTTCTGCAGGAACGCCTCGGGCGACTTGAGCTGCGACACGACGCAGGCGAGCGCCTTGGCGTCGTCGCGGGTGGCCAGCACCTCGGGCGGGATGCGCCACAGCGCCACGAAGCGCTGGTTGAAGTTGACGATGCGGCCCGCGCTGTCCACCACGAGGATGGCGTCGGCGGTGGACTCCAGCGTCGCGGTGAGCATCGACAGGCTGCCCTGCAGCTCGGCCTCGGCGCGCTTGCGCTCGCTGATGTCGCGCAGGGTGACGACGTGGCCGACCGGGATGCCGGCGCGCAGCGTCGGGGTGACGACCCACTCGACGGGCAGCGGCTCGCCGCCGCGCCGCACGGTGCCCTCGACGGCGATGCGGGGCGGCGCGGTGATGCGGCCGGGCGGCAGGTCGGGGAACGCGATGGGCGCTCCCGTGGCGTCCACGAGGGAGGAGGTGAGGGCGCTGCCGACGAGGTCGTCGGCGGGGCGGCCGAGCAGCGCGGCGCCGGAGCGGTTGATGAACGCCACCTTGTGGTCGAGGCCGAGGCCGATGATGCCCTCGCCGGCGGAGTCCAGCACGAGGTCGCTGCGGACCTTGGCCTGCTCGGCGCCGCCCCAGAACGCGATGAGGGCGCCGCACTCGGCCAGCACCATCGTGGCGTGGATGCCGGCCCACTTCCACGGGTGCGCCGTGGCGTCGTGGTGGTTGTAGACGAGGCTGGGCGCGAGCGTGCCGATGATGCCGTGGTCCACGGCGACGTAGACGACGGCGAGCAGGAACGGCACCCAGTCCTGGTAGAGCGCGACGAGCGCGACCATGACGAAGAAGTGGAAGTGCGCCTCGATGTAGCCGCCCGAGAACTGCACGAGGACGGCGGAGGAGGTGACGCAGCCGAGGGCGGCCGTGGCGCTGCGCATGCGGCGGCTCAGGTGCCGGGGGGTGGCGATGCCGGCCAGGCCAGCGACGATGCCGCCCTCCGCGAGCGAGATGGCCAGGCCCCAGCCGCGGTAGATTCCGAACGCCGCGAGGAAGGCGGCGTGCGCGAACAGCACCACGAGGACGGTGCGGTGGCGCGCCTCCCAGGTCGCGCGGGGCAGCTCCAGCCCCTCGGGGAGGACGCGGCGCAGGCGGGCCAACCACGACGGGGCTGCCGCTGCGCCTTCGGCCATGCACCAAGATTGCCCTTCCTGGGCTTTAGGTCTTCGTGCCCGGTCTTCACCAATGGCTCCACCAGGAGGCAAAAATGGCTCGATGGACCGTTTTTGGGGCCGCCCGGCCCACGGCTTCGTTTCAGGGAAAAACCTCGCCGCCGTGCCTGCCCTCTCCCGTGGCCTTCAAATAGCGCCCGACCTCAAGCGGAGCAGGGAACGCATGGGAACGGCCATCGAGTCCACGCCCGCCTTCGTCCAGAAGACCTACGACGCCATGGCCCAGCGCCTGGCCGCCGTGCGCCGCCGCCTCAACCGGCCCCTGACGCTGACGGAGAAGCTGCTCTACAGCCACCTCGACCGGCCCGAGACGGCCGACCTCCAGCGCGGCTCCTCCTACCTCGACCTGCGGCCCGACCGCGTCACGATGCAGGACGCCACCGCGCAGATGGCCATCCTCCAGTTCCTCACCACTGGCCGCAGCCAGACGGCGGTGCCGACCACCGTGCACTGCGACCACCTCATCGCGGCGCAGCAGGGCGCCAACGCGGACCTGCACACGGCGACGACGCAGAACAAGGAGGTCTACGACTTCCTCCAGACGGCGGCGGCGAAGTGCGGCATGGGCTTCTGGAAGCCCGGCGCCGGCATCATCCACCAGGTCGTCCTGGAGCAGTACGCCTTCCCCGGCCAGATGGTCATCGGCACCGACAGCCACACCCCGAACGGCGGCGGCCTGGGCATGTTCGCCTCGGGCGTCGGCGGCGCGGATGCGGTGGACGTCATGGCCGGCTTCCCGTGGGAGGTCCTGCACCCGAAAATCATCGGCGTCCACCTCAAGGGCCAGATGAGCGGCTGGACCGCGCCCAAGGACGTCATCCTGAAGCTGTGCGGCATCCTGACCGTGCAGGGCGGCACCAACGCCGTCATCGAGTACTTCGGCGAGGGCACGGCCAGCATCTCCGCCACCGGCAAGGCCACCATCACGAACATGGGCGCGGAGCTCGGCGCGACCACCTCGGTCTTCCCGCACGACGCGCGCATGGACACCTACCTCAAGGCGACCGGCCGCGCGAGCCTCGCCGAGCTGGCGGGCAAGGTCCACAAGGAGCTCCTCGTCGCCGACCCCGAGGTCCTCGCCAACCCCGCGAAGTTCTTCGACCAGGTGGTCGAGATCGACCTCACGACCCTGGAGCCGCACCTCGTCGGCCCGCACACGCCCGACCTGGCGCGCCCCGTCTCTGAGGTCGCCGCCGCCGTCGTGAAGGAGAAGTATCCTGACCGGATTTCCGTGGCGCTCGTCGGCTCCTGCACCAACTCCAGCTACGAGGACATGGAGCGCACGGCGGACATCGCGCGGCAGGCCAGCGCGCACGGCCTCAAGGTCGCCAGCCCGCTGCTCGTCACGCCCGGCTCGGAGCAGGTCCACCTGACCATCCAGCGCGACGGCCAGATGGCGAGCATCCAGAAGGTCGGCGCCACGGTGCTGGCCAACGCGTGCGGCCCCTGCATCGGGCAGTGGAACCGCCCCGAGGCGGACACGAAGGCCGAGAACACCATCGTCACCTCCTACAACCGCAACTTCCCCAAGCGCAACGACGGCTCGGCGAAGACGCTCGCGTTCATCGGCAGCCCCGAAATCACCATCGCCTACGGCCTCGCCGGGCGCCTCTCGTTCAACCCGCTCACGGACGAGCTGGTGGGCGCCGACGGCAAGCCGTTCCGCCTGGTGGCCCCCAAGCCCGCCCCCGAGGTCCCCGCGAAGGGCTTCGTGCCCGACCCCAACGGCTACCTCGCGCCCGCCGCCGGCACGGTCGAGGTCCGCGTGGACCCCAAGAGCGACCGCCTGCAGCTGCTGGAGCCGTTCCCGGCGTGGGGCGGCAAGGACTTCGTGGACCTGCCCCTGCTGCTGAAGGCGAAGGGCAAGTGCACCACGGACCACATCAGCCAGGCCGGCCCGTGGCTGAAGTACCGCGGCCACCTCGACAACATCAGCAACAACTGCTTCCTCGGCGCCATCAACGCCTTCACCGGCTCGGCCGGCGGCGGCAAGGACCAGCTCGACGGCAAGACCAAGCTGTTCCCCGAGGTCGCCCGCCACTACAAGGCCCAAGGCATCCAGTGGGTCGTCGTGGGCGACCAGAACTACGGCGAGGGCAGCAGCCGCGAGCACGCCGCCATGGAGCCGCGCCACCTCGGCTGCGCTGCCGTCCTCTGCCGCAGCTTCGCCCGCATCCACGAGACGAACCTGAAGAAGCAGGGCCTGCTGCCGCTGACGTTCGCGGACCCCGCGGACTACGACAAGGTGCAGGAGGACGACCGCATCAGCATCGTGGGCCTCGCGCAGATGGCGCCCGGCAAGCCGCTCCAGGTCGTGCTGAAGCACAAGGACGGCAAGGCCGACACCATCCAGGCCAAGCACACCTTCTCCACCGAGCAGATTGCCTGGTTCCGGGCGGGCTCGGCCCTGAACCTGCTGCGCGGGAAGTAGGCACTACGACCGAGCCACGGATTCTACGGAGCGCACGGAAAGGAGTGGCCTTCAGCGCTCAAACCGCGGATGTCGCGGACCGCCCCTCATCCGCGGCATCCGCGCAATCCGCGGTTGCGTCGGTCGGCAAGCCATGCGTTCCGTGAAATCCGTGGTTCCATCCAGGTGTCCATCAGCAAACCGGATAAGGGGAGCCTTCCTGGAGATTTCCGTGAAGCTCGTCGCCTTCGACCTCGAGACCACCGGCCGCGACCCCGAGCGCGACCGCGTCATGGAGTTCTGCTTCATCGAGCTCGACGCCGACCTGCGCGAACTGGGCCGCTGGAGCCGCATCGTGGACCCGCAGGTGCCCATCCCCCACGAAATCCAGGAGTTGACCGGCATCAAGCCGGAGATGGTGCTGGGCCAGCCGCCGTTCGGGCTGCACGCGGCGCGCATCCAGCAGCTCATCGAGGGCGCCACCCTCATCGCGCACAGCCACCAGTTCGACCTGCAGTTCCTCAACCGCGAGCTGCGCCTGGCGGGGCAGGCGGGCGTCACGGTGGACCACCCCTGCATCGACACGCTGCACATCGAGCGCCGCGTCAACTCGCACCGCCTCGGCGAGACCTACCGCCGCTACACGGGCGCCGAGATGCAGGGCGCGCACCGCAGCGAGGCCGACGCCGTGGCCACCGTCGAGGTGCTGCGCCGCCAGCGCGGGGCCCACGCGGCCCTGCTGCCCGGCACGCTCGACGGCCTCGTCGTGCCCAACCTGGAGAGGCACTTCGAGGGCGAGGAGAGCGCACGCTCGTGGCTCGACCACGGCCACCGCTTCTACCGCGACCACCTCGGCACCATCCGCTTCGGCTTCGGCAAGCACCGCGACGAGCCGGCGCTCCAGCACGAGGACTACCTGCTCTGGATGAAGGGCAAGGACTTCCCCGCCGACTGCAAGGCGACCATCGACATGATCCTCAAGGCCAAGCCAGTGCCCGCCGCGCCGGTCGCGTCCCCTCCGAAGGCGTAGCCGAACCGGCAACAAACGCTGGCCGTTTTCCCGTCAATCGACGGGTCCTCCGTCAATGGACGGGCAAACGCCTATGCCCCGCGCGCCTGCTCGCGCCCACGTGCGCGTGGCCGCCGTGGCAATCTCCCTCCTGGCGCTGGCGGCCCTCCTGCCGGGCTGCGCCAGCAGGGCCGACCCTCCCGCCGCCGACGCCCTCCAGCAGAGCCTGGAGGCGGTCGAGGTGCAGGCGAGCGCCACGATGGGCTCCATCCGCGGCGTCGTCGTGGACGAGGCCATCCGCCCCGTGCCGCGCGCCCAGGTGCGCATGGAGGGACGCAACGCCACCGCCGACGGGCAGGGCCGCTTCGTCCTCACCGACGTCGCGCCCGGCACCCACTTCGTGCAGGCCAGCGCGGCCGGCTTCCTCCCCGTGCAGTCCTCCGCCCTCGTCGAGGCCGGCAAGGTCGCGGACCTGCGCATCGCCCTCGCCGCCGACCCCAGCCCCACGCCGTTCCACGACGTGCTGAAGTTCAAGGGCTTCATCCAGGCCAGCGCCGGCATCGCCACCTACGCGGCGGACCTGTTCGGCAACGAGACCGGCGTCTCGTTCTGCTCCTGCACGCTCTACTTCCAGCTCGACCGCACCGTCCGCACCGTCGTCTACGAGGCGCAGTGGACCGAGGCGCTGCCGCCGCCCACCGGGCCGAGCCAGTTCTACTGGGAGGTCGAGGGCGTCAACGCGGAGAACATCCAGAGCGCCTACGGGAACAGCCCGGTCCTGCAGCACCTGCCCGCCACGGAGTGGCCCAACGTGACCAACATGCAGGCCCGCCTCACCGGCCCCGCCGAGTGGGTGGAGTCGAACCAGGAGTACCAGATGTTCGTCACCCTGTTCCACCAGGTCGAGGCGCCGAAGGGCTGGTCGTTCGTCAAGGGGGACCTGTGATGCCGTACGCCCGGCCCGGCCCCGCCGGCCCCGACCCCTCGACGGGCTTCTTCCTGATGCTGCTGATGGCGGCGGCCACGCTGCTGCTCACCTGGGACGTCGCCGCCAACGAGGGCTGGAGCGGCCTCTCCGTGGTCCACGCGGCGATGCAGGCCGTCCTGTTGCTGGCCGCCCTCGGCAGCGGCTCCACCGGCGCCGTGGTCTGGATTGGCCACCGCGCGCACGCCACCTGAAACGCAAAGAACGGGGCCACCCTGGCGCGGCCGTGAAGGTCCTCTGCGTCGGCCGGAACTACGCCCGCCACGTGCGCGAGATGGGCGTGGCGGCGGCGGAGGCGCCCCTTTGGTTCTGGAAGCCCGACAGCAGCGTGGTCGGCGACGGCGAGGCGGTCGTGCTGCCTCCCGGCGTCGGCGAGGTGCACCATGAGGTGGAGCTTGCCGTGCGCGTCGGCAGGGAGGCCCGCCGCATCGGCGCGGAAGCCGCGCCGCGCCACCTCGACGGCATGACGGTCGCGGTGGACGTGACGGCGCGCGACCTCCAGGCCGCGGCCAAGAGGGCGGGCCAGCCGTGGGCGCAGGCGAAGGGCTACGACACCTTCTGCCCGCTTGGCGCGTGGCACCCCATCGACCGCGACCTGCAGGCCCTCCAGCTTCGCCTCCAGCTCGACGGCCAAACGCGGCAGCAGGGCAGCACGGCGGACATGACCTGGACTGTGGCGGACCTGTTGGCGCGCGCCAGCCAGTGGACGACGCTGCGCCCCGGCGATGTCCTGCTCACCGGCACCCCGGAAGGGGTCGGCCCCCTGCTGCCGGGGCAGCAGATGGTGGCGGAGCTCGTGGGCGTGGCGCGGCTGCGGAACCCCGTCGTCGCGGGCTAGGCGGCGGTCGCTGCCTCGACCGGGTGGAGGCGCACCGCGCGGCCGTCGCGCAGGCCAGTCAGGAGACCTGCCGCCTGGAGACGCTGCACGTGGTAGGTCACGGTGGAGGGCTGGAGGCCGCAGCGGGCCGCCACGTCGGCGCTCGACAGGCCCGGCTGCTGGCGCACGGCATCGAGAATCTTGCGCGCGCCGTCGGCCTTGAGCGCCGAGGCGGTCTCCGCGGAGCCAGCGGGCACGTGCGCGCCGAGGAAGTAGAGCGTGTAGCCGCCGGCGGGCCGCGCCACGACCTGACCGCCGCGGCGCAGGGTCTCCAAGTGGTGGACGAGCGAGCCGTTGGGCAGGCCGGTGCGCCGCGCCATCTCCTTGAAGTGGATGCCGGGCTCGGCCTCGATGAGCTGGAGAAGCTGCTGGCGCGCGGGGTGGCCCAGCACCTCGGGCTCCTTGAGGCGCGAGAACAGGCCGAGGCCGCCCTTCGCCAGCGGCCAGAGGTAGTAGAGCAGGCCGACCGCGACGGCGGCGACCCCCACGCCAGCGGCCTGGCCCGCCGTGGGCACCCACGACGAGAGCGGCACGGCGGCGTGGACTTCGGGCGCGGCGCCGACGCCGCCGGAGCCGAGGGGCGGGGCCGGGCTGACGCCGGTGCGGCTGTCCGCCACCCGCGAGCCCTCGACGAGCGCCTGGGTGGCGTTGTTGAAGAACAGGAGGAGGCTGGAGTGGCCGTCGCCGCTCGTGCGCAGCGTGGGCGGAACGGTGGACTGGTCCACCTGGGTGGCGCCGGCGGTGGCGTCGATGTGGCCGGCCCACGAGTTGACCCAGACGCTGCGGCACTCCTTCTCCAGGACGCGGAAGCAGTAGATCTGGAAGCCCCAGTTGTCGGGGCCGCGCTCGCGGTAGCCCGGCGAGGCGTACGCCTCCCAGCGCGCCAGCATCGATGCGACGGTGGGCAGCAGGTCGGGCGCCTCCGGCGGCGTGGGGTAGAGGCCGTAGAAGTAGGCCGAGGCGTGGTTGGGGCCGTTGGCGCTGTAGCTGGTGTTCGCGTTGAGGCCGCCGGGGACGCCGCTGAGCACCGGGACCGGCAGGCCGCCGAGGGGGCCGGAGGGGGCGTCGGTGCGCTTGGCGGCAACGTCGAGCCAGCTCTCGCCGTCGGTGACGGTGAACTTCCAGGTGCGCGCGGTGGGGGCGTCGCTCTTGGCGGCGGTGCTGTACACGGCGCTCGCGACGTAGGCGTCGGGGTGCGCCTTGAGGAAGGTGCGCAGGGTGGCGAAGTTGGCGTCGTCGCGCGCGCCCGTGAAGGCGGCCGACATCGGGTAGGGGTGGCGCACGCCGGCCTCGTCCAGGCCCCAGGCGCGTGGGGGCGCCAGCGTGACGGGCGGGGCGGGCTCGCCGGGCGCGACGGGGGGGAGGCGGGGCTGGGAGCCGGGCTGGAAACTGGCGAGGTCCAGCACCGTGGCGAGGCGCTCGCCCTGCGAGCTCCAGGAGACGCGGACGGGGTAGGGGATGCCGTTGGCCATCCAGACCGTCACGGTGCCGCCGCCGAAGTGGTAGCCGCTGTCGCCATCGCCCTGCACGCCGCGCCGGGTCGGGTCGAGGCGCATCGCGGGGACGCCGTGCACCTGCTCCATGCCGGCGGCGCGGAACGTGGTGCCCATGAGCAGGAGGACGCCGTGCAGGTCGCAGGTGGAGCCCAGCGAGACCTCGTCGCCCTCCACGAGCGTGCGGTTCTGGAGCGGGCTGGCGAAGAGGCAGTTGGCGGCGGCGCCGGGGGAGAACGTGCGCTCGGTGCCGTTGATGCGGGTGACCTCCTGGTAGAGGTTGCCCTCGCGCGTGACGGGGCCGACGCCGCCCACGCCGTCGGTGCGCGGGATGGTCTGGTTGTTGTAGGCCACCTTCTGCAGGTCGCCGTCGCTGGCCAGGAGGTCCGGGGCGCCGCGCTCGAACACCAGCGACTCGTTGTGCCGCACCCAGACGGGGTAGTCGGGGATGCCGGAGCCGTACTTCGCGCTCTCGCGCAGGCGCTTGAGCACGACGGCCCAGCCGTGGTACTCCCAGCCCGAGGTCTGCACGCGGTCGGTGGCGTGCAGCAGGCCGTCGCCGGCGCGCGCGGGGGTGCCCTCCTGCCACTGGAAGGCGAGGAAGGGGAACGCGCCGCCGTCGCCCGCCGGGGGCGTGTCGTAGCTGCCATCGGGCCGGAGGGTGTAGGCGCCGCGGTCGCCGAGGTGGGGCGCGGGGACGAAGACGGCAGGCTTGCTCTGCGCCTCGGTGCCGTTGCTGGCCCCCACCGCCGCGCCGAGCAGGATGCCGGTGAGCGTCGCGACGAGCAGGGCGCGCACGAGGCGGCGGGCGCTGGGCAGGGGCATGAGGGGCCCACCGCCCCCTGTTCATAAAAGGTGGGTGGAGCGCCCTTCGAACGATTCGAAGATGTTTTCCCTATCCGCCGCCGGCCGCCACGCGGTCGGCCGAGGGGACCGTCTGCTTGCGCGGGTCGAGCGCCTCGTCGACCTGGGCCTTGCTGAGGCCGGAGTCGCGGTAGGCGATTTCGCGCACCGTCTTGCCCTCCTTCTGGCTCGCCTTGGCGATCTTGGCCGCCTTGTCGTAGCCGATGAGCGGGTTGAGGGCGGTGGCCATCGAGACCGAGCGCTCGACGGCGGCGGTGGCGCGCGCCGCGTTGGCGGTGGTGCCGGCGAGGCACTGGTCCACGAAGACGCGCGAGGCGGCGGCGAGCAGGCGGATGCCCTCCAGCAGGTCGTGCGCCATCATCGGCAGCATGACGTTGAGGTCGAGCTGGCCCCACTGGCCGCCGATGCGGACGGCGGTGTTGTTGCCGGTGACGTGCGCGCCCACCATGATGACGGCCTCGCAGATGACGGGGTTGACCTTGCCGGGCATGATGCTGCTGCCGGGCTGGATGGCGGGGAGCTGCAGCTCGCCCAGGCCGCAGTCGGGGCCGGAGCCCATCAGCCGGACATCGTTGGCAACCTTCATCAGGCTCGCGGCGACGGTGTCGAGGGCGCCGGCGAGGAAGACGTAGGCGTCGCGGCTGCCCTGCGCCTCGAAGTGGTTCTCCGCCTCGCGGAAGGGGAAGCCGGTGGCCTCCTGCAGCTTGGCGGCGACGCGGGCCCCGAAGTCGGGGTGCGCATTGAGGCCGGTGCCGACGGCGGTGCCGCCCTGGGCGATCTCCAGCAGGCCGTCGAGGGTGGCGCGGACACGCTTGATGCCGAGCTCGACCTGGCGGGCGTAGCCGCCGAACTCCTGGCCGAGGCGGATGGGGACGGCGTCCTGGAGGTGCGTGCGGCCGACCTTGACGATGGCGTCGAACTCCTGCGCCTTCGCCGCGAGGCAGGCGTGCAGGTGCTCCAGCGCCGGGACCAGCTCGTGCTCGCACTGGAGGACGGCGGCCACGTGCATCGTGGTCGGGATGATGTCGTTGCTGGACTGGCCGAAGTTGACGTGGTCGTTCGGGTGGACCGGCTCGCCGAGCGCCTGCGTCGCCAGGTGCGCGATGACCTCGTTGGCGTTCATGTTGGTGGAGGTGCCGGAGCCGGTCTGGAAGACGTCGATGGGGAACTCCGCGACGTGCTCGCCGGCGTAGAGCTCCAGCGCGGCCTCGCCGACGGCGTCCGCGATGGGCGCCTTCAGCACGCCCAGCTCCTTGTTGGCCATGGCGCACGCCCACTTGACGAGGCCGAGGCTGCGCACGAACTCCTCCGGCATCGCGAGGCCCGAGATGGGGAAGTTGAGGACCGCGCGCTGCGTGCTGGCGCCCCACAGGGCGTCGATGGGGACCTCCATCGGCCCCATGCTGTCGCGCTCGGTCCGGGTGGCGGGGCCCTGCCCCTTCTCGAAGTCGCTGCCGGCTTCCGCGCTCGCCTGGGCCTTCTTCATGGCGCCGCGGACAGGCTTCCGGCTGAAAACGCTACGCTGGCGCCGGGACGTCGCTGGAACGCTCCGCCCGCACCGGCCACACGTAGGGCAGGCCCGGCCCCTCCTTCCAGCCGAACCTGCCGTACCAGGGCGGGTCCTTCCGCAGGAGGTTGCTGCGGTGGCTGGCGTGGAACGCGGGGTCGCCGAGCCAGGGCGGGCGGCGGAACGAGCGGCGGCGGTCGATGAGCGCCTGGAAGCGGGGCAATTGGTTGTCCACGTAGCCGCGGCGGCGCCACTCCTTGCAGACGGCGATGCCGTAGGCGGCGAGGGCGTTCTCGTGGCCGCGCCACATCCGCAGCGCCGGGTGGTTGCGCCAGCCCTGCGGCTCCCGCACGCCGCGCAGGATTTCCAGCAGGTGCAGCGCTTCCAGCCGCTGCTTGCCCAACCGAGCACGGTCGAGGGCACGGGCCGACGCGGCGAAGTCGGGGAGCGGCAGGAACGTCTGCACCCGCGCAGAGAACGCCCTGGGCGGGAAAAGCGCTCAGGACTGAGCGGGGGCGCGGTGCAGCACGACCTCGCGGCCGACGCGGTGGGCGACGACGAGGCCCGCGTCCTGGAAGCGCCGCACGTGGAACGCGACGCTGCTGGGGGCGACGCCGAGCCGGTCCGCGAGCTGGCGCCCGGTGGCGGGCTCCTCCAGCTCCTCCAGGATGCGGGTGGCGAGCGGCGACTTGGCGAGGGCGGCGTGCGCGGGCGCGGGCTGCGTGGCGAGGAAGTAGACCTTGTAGCGCGGCCCCTGCCTGGCGACGATGCGGCCCTCGCGCTCCAGGGTGCGCAGGTGGTGGCTCACGACGGAGTTGCCGCGCCCGAGGCGGCGCAGGATTTCGGTGTGGTGCAGGCCGGGCTCGGCCTCCAGGAGTTGCCCAATCTGCGTCCGCAGCGGGTGGGCCTTCGCCTGGCGGTGCCACAGCGCGGCGAGGAGCTTGGCGGGCAGCAGCGCGACGAGCATGGCCAGGCCGGCGGCGGCAGCGAGGCCGAGAGGCAGGGCCGGGACGGCGGCAGCGGCGAGCGGGGCGTCGTGCGCGGGGGCGGCGTCGTCGAGGACCAGGGGGCCGAACGAGGTCTCCTTGATGCCCTGGAAGCGCGCCGCCTCGCGCCACGCGGTGCCGTCGGCGGAGAAGGCCGCGAGGTCGGCGGTGCGGCGGTCGATGATGACGGGGCTCACGGCCACCGGCTGCTCCGTGACGTAGGTGTCGTCGTGGCCGACCAGGGTGCGCGCCTGGGCCGCCGAGCAGCCCGCGCCGGCGCAGGCGGCCTCGAAGCCCCACGCGTTCTCGCGCACGCCGCCGAGGGCGTGCCAGCGCGCGAGGGCGGAGGCGACGGTCGGCCAGGCGGTGGGCGCGGCGGGCGGGTAGGGGCCGGCGCTGGCCTTGAGGCCGGACACGGCCTCCGTGGGCGCCTGCACGCTGCGCCAGAGGCCCTCGACGCTGTCGTCCGCGCTGGGGGACTTCCAGGTCCACGTGACGCGGACAGCGGCGGCCTCGCGGCCGTCGGTGGCCTCCAGGTCCCAGCGCAGGACCCGGTTGCGGCCGGGGGCGATGTCGTTCGCGTAGTCGCTGAAGGCGGCCCTGCGCAAGTAGGCGCCGGGGTGCGCGCGCTCGAAGTCGGCCAGCGGGCCCGAGGCGTGGGCGCGGCGGAGCGCGGCGTCAAGCGGGAAGGCCAGCGGCAGGTCGTCGCGGGGGCGGTCGCCCGGTGCGGTGGCGAGCGGCGGCAGCGGCCCGGGCAGCGCAGGCGTCGCGGGCTCGGCGAGGCCGCCGGGCGTGAAGCCGACGAGCGCCAGGGCCAGCGTGCGGGTGCGGTTCGACGGCAACGGCTGCTCGACGCGGACCGGGACCGGGACGCTTGGCGACAGCCAGAGCTTGGTGGGGCCGTTGCCGAGGACGAGGAGCCCGCCACGGGTCCTGCCGAGCTTGTGGAACGTGGCGCCGCCGCAGTCGCCGGCCACCGTCGCGGCGTCGCCCTGGAGGGCGATGGCGTGGCCGCACGGGGCCTCGGCTCCATAGCCGGTCCTCCAGGTCCACTGCGTCTCCACCTCGCTGCCGGTGAAGTTGAGGTCGTTGGGCGTGACGACCGTGGTGTGGGAGCTGCCGCCGCGGTGCGTCTCCTCCGTCGCGGCGACGGTCACGGGGCCGGCGACCTCGTGGCGCAGGACCTTGCCGGCCGCGCCCTGCATCTCCTGCCGCTCCGTGATGTCCTGCGCCAGGTGCCAAGTGCCCACCGCGTCGGCGGCGAGGTGGGGCAGGCCGCGCTCGAACGTCGAGGCGACCCAGGCGACCTTGCCGGGAAGCGTGGCCGGGCCGTCGAGGGCGGTGACGTTGTAGGCCCAGCGGTCGCCCGCGCGGGGGGCGGCGAGGCTGAAGGGAGCGTCGTGTGGGGCAGCGTAGGCGGCCACGGCCGCGATGCCGCCGGCGAGGGCGGCGACGACCAGGATGGCGCGGGCGAGGGTGGCGGGCGTTGGGGCCATGAGACACCCACCGCCTCTTGGAGGTTATCCCTGGATTGGCTCGACCACCGAATCCTGGCTCGCCGGTCCGCCGAATCCTCGCGTTAGGTCTTGCCGATGGGGTCGGCGCGGCTGGCCTTGATGATTTCCGCGATGCGCTTGGCCTTCTCCATCTTCTGCTTCTCCTCGGCGGTCTCCGCGACGACGGGCGGCACCGGGGTCGGCTGGTTGTTGCGGTCGAGGGCGACGAACGTCATGTAGCAGCTCGCGGTGTGGCGGGTCTCGCCGGTCTGCGGGCTCTCGGCCTCGACGCGGACGCCCACCAGCATGGAGGTGCGGCCGACGTGGCGGACGGTGGCGCGCACGACCAGGATGTCGCCGATGAAGACCGGCTCCTTGAAGTCCATGCGCTCCAGCGAGACGGTCACGACCTTGGGGACGCGGGCGTGGCGCCACGCGGCGACGGCGGCGGCCTCGTCGATGTACTTCAGGATGGAGCCGCCGTGCACGTTGCCGTAGACGTTGGCCTCCTCGGGCGTCATCAGCTTCGACATCGTCGTGGCCGACTGGCTCATCGGGACGGGAGGCAGCGCCTTGGGCATGGCTCCGCCACCGGCTGCCGGCTCATGAGCGCTCGCTTGGGTCAGCGCTTGCCCTTCTTGGCCTTGGCGCGCTTGGCGGGGGCCTTGCGCTTGGCCGCTTTCCTGGCGGCCTTGCGGGGAGCCTTCTTGGCGGCCGTCTTCCGGGCAATTTTCTTGCCGGCCTTCTTCGCGGCTTTCCGCACAGTCTTCTTGGCCGCCTTCTTCGCGGCCTTCTTGGCGGGCGCCTGCACGACCTTGAACACCTCGGCCTTCTCGTGCACCTTCTTCCGCACCTGCACGCCGATGTGCTGGCCGGCGTGGCCCTCCTGGATGGGCACGTGGTCGAGCTGCATGCTCGCGACCTTCCCGGTGAGGTCGTCGCCGTGGCCCTTGATGTGGATGGTGTCGCCGAGCTTGAGGTCTCCCTCGAGGCCAACGGAGGCCGCGTGGACCTTGGGGTAATAGTGCTCGATGGTTCCGACCTTCCGTTCCTTTGGTTTGGTGGCCATGCGGGGGAATCGGCGGGCCTTGGATACATGCCTTGCGCAGGAAAGGGGTCCGGCGGTGGGGGCGCGGGGCCAGGAGGGGACTTCAAGAAGCTCTCCCAAACCGCGGATGACGCGGATTTCGCGGACCGTCATCCACAATCTGCGGTTTTTGGGCGTGGGGGCTACAGCGTCGTCTGCGTCCCGCCCTTGCCGCCGGGAGGGTCCTTGAAGAGAACCTCGCCCGGCTTGTGCGCGTGCCGTTTGCCCTCCTCCGGCCCCGCGAGCGCGGCGGCGATGCGCGGCAGCGAGTCCACCGCGTTGCCCTCGAAGGGGTTGGTGACGATGCAGTAGGCCTCCTTCCAGCTCGCCTGCTCGACGCGCTTGCGCATCTCCATCACGTCGGCGAGGCGGTCCTCGACGGTCACGTGCCGGCCGCGCTTGTGGATGTGCTTGCCCGTGAAGCGCAGGTAGCCCTTCGCGGCGGTGGCCCACGGCGGGGCGAACGCCTTCGGGAACGTGCCCCACACCAGGATGGCCTCGTGGTCCTCCAGCAGGCTGCGGAAGGCGTCGGTGAACCAGGAGGAGCTGCGGACCTCGACGGCGAACGCGCCGGGGTCGTCGAGGCGGAGCAACTCCTGCAACAGCTCCGCGCCCTTGAGGCGGTCGAGGCTAGCGGGGAACTGGAGTAGCACCGGCCCGAGCTTCTTGGCGTCGCGCAGTGGTGCCAACCCTTCCAGGAACGCTTTGGCCTTCGCCGCTCCGGCGCCCTCATGCGTGACGGACTCGTGCATCTTGGGCAGGAACTCGAAGCCCTTCGGCGTCTGCTCCACCCACTCGCGCAGCTCCTTGCCCGGCATCCGGTGCGACAGCACGTCCGCCTCCGCCACGTCGAACAGCGTGGCGTAGCGCGGCAGGTACTCGGCGTGCGGCGTCCGCAGCGGGTAGAGCGCGTTGTCGAAGTGGCTGTTCGACCACGCCGCCAACCCGAAGCGGATGCGCATGGCGGGCCATCGGGCGCGGCGATTTGAGGGCGATGAAACGTGTTCATTCCCCACCCGATATGCATGTCTAGAATTTGGGATTGCACAGATTGTGGAGGCCGGTTTGAAAGCTTACATCAAGAAGCCCTATGGAACCACAATTGGCAACTTCCCTGGCGAGGCGCTCAACGGCCGGCGACCCGGAATTCGGCAAAACTGGACTTCGGGGCTGCACGCATTTCGCCTTGATGTCGACTCCGAGGGGATGGTGCGGTTCCGTCACGGGACACCCGGTGGAGGGACCCATGGCGCGCAAATGCCGTGTGCCGACCTTGAGGATAACGCCGAAATCCACCTTGCGATGAACTGGACGCCGCGTGCGGTGGATTTGGCGATTTTGGAGCCGGCCGGCAAGCGGCGCACGTCCTCTCCTTTTGTTCCGGAAATGTCGTTTCGCGTTACGAACAAAGGGGAAGTTCTGGAAACTGCTGCCCGAGGGGTGATGGGGGTACGCTATTCCGATGCTAAAGGAAACCTCCTTGAACCAACAGCGTCGGAAGGATGGGAAGAAGCCTTGATGGCGACCGAGTTCCTTTTGAGAACGGTGCCTGCGGCAAATGATTACCTGCAACAGACCGTCTTGAGGAACTATGCTATCTCGGGCTTGGTGACGGCGCTGGAATATTATCTGAGCCGTCGGTTCATTGAATTAGAAGGGGAGGGCGTCGCCCCCGACCTGTCCAAGCCGAAGGCGTTCCGATTTGGCGGAGACGATGCCGACGTTCGGCTGCTGCGTGTGGTTACAGAAGCCGAAAAAAGCGGGGCGAGTCCGCTCGCCGCAATTGTCGCCAACCGAAGCCTTAGCTTCCAAGATTTGGGCACGGCCAACGATGTTTTCAAGGCTGCCTACGGGATTTCCCTGTCATCCTGCGTGGACCATGCAACCTGGCAGAACATCCGGGCTACCATGGCTTGGCGGCATCGGGTCGTCCACGTTTCCCCGCTTCTCGCAACCACTCGTCCAACGGCGCCAGGAAAGGAGCCGAACTTCGTGAATGACGAAGCAGTCTCGCGGTCGCTGGCTTCTATCCGTGCATTCGTTTCGTCCCTCCACGAAAAAACGCTGGAGCTAGCACCTGAGGGCCCCGCGCCGCCATCCCAACCCTGATATACCGGGGGCTTTGAGGCGCCATCCAGCATGCCTGCCTGGACCCCCGTCGTCCCGAAGGACGGCCAGCCAATCGTGATGCAGGGCGGCCACCTCGTGGTGCCGTCGCGCCCCATCATCCCCTTCATCGAGGGCGACGGCACCGGCCCCGACATCTGGCGCGCCAGCCAGCGCGTCCTGGACGCCGCGGTCGAGAAGGCCTACAAGGGCCAGCGCAAGATTTGCTGGATGGAGGTCCTCGCGGGCCAGAAGTCCTACAACCGCCTCGGCGACTGGCTGCCGGAGGCGACCCTGGAGGCCATCCAGCGCCACCTCGTGGCCATCAAGGGGCCGCTGGAGACCCCGGTCGGCGGCGGCATCCGCAGCCTCAACGTCGCCCTGCGCCAGCAGCTCGACCTCTACGTCTGCCTGCGCCCCGTCCACTACTTCGGCGGCGTGCCGAGCCCCGTGAAGGAGCCGGAGAAGGTGAACATGGTCATCTTCCGCGAGAACACGGAGGACATCTACGCCGGCATCGAGTTCAAGGCCGGCTCCGAGGAGGCCCGCAAGCTGCTGGCGTTCCTGCAGAACGAGCTGGGCGTCAAGAAGGTCCGCTTCCCCGCCACGAGCGCGTTCGGCATCAAGCCGGTGAGCGAGGAGGGCACCAAGCGCCTCGTGCGCGCGGCCATCCAGTACGCCATCGACAACAAGCGCCGCTCGGTCACCATCGTCCACAAGGGCAACATCATGAAGTTCACCGAGGGCGCCTTCCGCGACTGGGCCTACGAGGTCGCGGTCAAGGAGTTCGGCGGCAGCGTCATCGACCAGGGCCCGTGGGTCAAGCTGCCCAACGGCATCGTCGTGAAGGACGTCATCGCGGACGCCATGCTGCAGCAGGTGCTGACCCGCCCGGCGGAGTACGACGTCATCGCGACCCTGAACCTGAACGGCGACTACCTCTCGGACGCGCTGGCGGCCCAGGTGGGCGGCATCGGCATCGCGCCCGGCGGGAACATCAACTACCAGACCGGCTACGCCGTCTTCGAGGCGACGCACGGCACGGCGCCGAAGTACGCCAACCAGGACAAGGTGAACCCCGGCTCCGTCATCCTCAGCGGCGTGATGATGCTGCGCTACATGGGCTGGAACGAGGCGGCGGACCTCATCGAGAAGAGCCTGGAGAAGACCATCGGCGAGAAGCGCGTCACGTACGACTTCGAGCGCCTGATGACCGGCGCCAAGCTCCTGAAGACCAGCGAGTTCGCCGACGCCCTCATCGAGAACATGGGCGGGCAGACCGTGAAGGTCTGGTGAGCGCAGCGGGACAGACCTGAACGGGCTGCCCGTCTTTGTGCCGGTGCGCCAGCGCCGGCATCAGGGACGGCCAGACTGTCAAGGTTTGATAGCCGTTCACCCGGTCTTCGTCACGCGGCACGGCGCCATGCGGCTGTAGGTGTAGTTGACGTAGCAGGCGTGGTAGTCCACGACCTGCACCGTGTCGGCCACGCCCGCGTCCGGCTCGCCGCCGGCCAGCAGCTCGTTGAGGAGGACGAACGCCTCGGCCGCGCCGATGGTGTTGTGCGCCCCCAACGTGTGGCCCTCCGGCGTCGGCACCACGGGCGCGCCGACGAAGGGCACGAAGGGCCCCTGCACGCCGCCGTCCTGCTCGTAGGCCCCGCTCGTGACGACGCGGAGGGTGACCGGGACGCCGGCCTTGACGAGGGCGTCGCGCATCTTGAGCGACTGCGAGACCGGGACGATGAGGTCCGCCACGCCGTGCACGAGGTACGCGTGTCCCAGGCCGCGCATGCTGGCGGCGAGCTGGGCGGGGCTGCGCGAGGACCACGCCGCGTCCGGCACCTGCCCCGGCACGCCGCCCGTCTCCTCCAGAATCCATGAGCCGACCTGGGTCGGGCGCGCCGGGGCGGGCGGGGCGACGCCGAGGTGGCCGAGGACGGCGAACTCCTCCTCCAGGTCGGTGACGCCGTACTGGTCCACCCAGTCGTCGTAGAGGTCCGGCCGCTGCGCGATGGCCATGCCGCTGACCTCGCCGCCCATCGAGGCGCCCCAGATGACCGTCCGCGTGACGTTCCAGCGCGCCTGGAGGTCCAGCGTGGCCGCGATGGTGTCGCGGGCGCCCGCCGCGACGTCCCAGTGGCCCGGGCCGGAATACTGCATCCCCACGACCGCGACGCCGTAGGTGACCGCCCAGGCGCCCATGCGGTAGTAACCGTTGGCGATGGAGGCGGACCAGGCGCCCATCGCCGTGCAGCAGCCGTGCGCGACGACCAGCAGCGTGGTGGGCGCGACGTCCGTCGGGTAGGCGAGGTAGCCCTTGGCCATGCCTCCGGGGACCGCCACCTGGTAGGACGCGAACGAGACCGGGTGCTTGGCCGCCGCGTCGGAGGGGATGGGGAATGCGGCGAGGCATCCCAGGAGGAGGAACGCAGCAATGCGCGGGGCAGGCGGCATTGCGGACCGGATGCGAACGCGCTACCTAACCACCCTGCGCGCACGCACCTGTCAGGGTTTGGCGCCGACGCGCCACGGCGAAGGCTGCGACAAACGCGGAAGGGGCCGGCGCGGGCGGGGAATCCTGGCGCTAGAGGCGCGCGTCGCCGACCTCGATTGCGTCGTCGTCGCCCTCGGGGTAGGAGTCCGGCCGCACCACCGTCATCGGCACCGGCGCCAGCGTCACGACCGTGCCCAGCGCCGTCAGCCCGAGCCCCAGCAGCGGCCTGCCGTGGTCGAAAAGCATGATGGTGCCGGCCGCGAAGAGGAAGATGCCGGCGACCTTGGTGAACAGGGTCAGGAGCTTGTAGTCCCGCTCCGACAGCACCAGGGCCATGCTTGTTCCAGGAAGGGGCGCTATTTGTCGGTTGTGCCGCACCGCCGCGCCCGGGAGCCTTGCAGAAGGCCCGTCGCCCGGCGCCCAACCTATACCTGCGCGCATCCCAAGGGGGACCGGGGGAGCCGGAGGCGGCTGCTCGCGAACCGAGCATGAGCGGACTAGGGCGGGACCAAACCTGGGGGAAATCCCTGGACGAAATACGAAATGAACGGTCCAGACATGACCGTGTTTTCGATCCGGAAGCCGACGCGTCCCGGGGGGTTCTTGGCATAGGCGGAACAGACGTTCGTTTGCGCGCCGGATGTCGCTACGGGCCTGCCTGCGAATGTGACCGTCGCCGTGCAGGCAGACGCGAACCGTTTGTCCCCGTAGAGGAGCAAGTTGGAGAAGGTCGGAGTGGGCGCCTCATACTCGGCAGAGGCATTGACGATGGTGACCGCAGAGGGGCCGAACCCTTGCGTGGCAAACGTGCCTTTGAACTGCTCCAGGTTTGCCCCGCACCGGAACCAGAAGGGCACCGTGCGGTTCAGCCGCAGTCCCGATTCCGCGGTCAGGTTGAGCATCGCGGCCAGGGGTGGCGGAGTGCCTTGGCTGGCTGCATATGCAGCTTCGAGAATCACTTGTTGCCCCGCTTTCACGTGCAGCCCACCTACCTGTTGGTCGTCATTGGCGGAAAGGAAGAGGTTTTCGTTGGCCCCGGAGCGGTTCACCATCAGGGGAGCCGAATCGCGGGCAAGCATGACGGCGTGCCCTTTGGAGAAGCTCAGGAAGTTCCCAAATTGCTGCTCCTTCTCGCGGTGCCCGTTTTCCGCCGTGGCGAAAGCCACAAAACCGCAAGCCCAAGAAGCCGGGTCCTGGCGCAGCGTTTGATTGCTTTGGAAATGGAGGTTCAGGTTCGAGTCGGCAGGCGCATCAAAAATCAGTTGGACGCCGCCTTGCTCTTGACTTACGTCCGATAGTGAAATGTGCAACAGATGCTCCAACCCTGAAGGATGAACCTCCGTGGAGGTTGGTGCCGAAGGCCCCAAGCAGCCCGTGAGTGGTAAAATGAGCATCCATAGCAAGACGGTGGCGCGGGACATGGGATAACGCTCTTGGGAGGGGGAAGAAAGGGAAAAGGGCAACGGAGGTGTTTAGCAGGGGATGATGCACGTTGTCCCGGTGGCTTCGACCATGAGCGCCCGGGGGCCTTGGCCCGTAATGACTTGACTGATGTCAAAGCCGAATGGGTAGCCCCTTCCAACAATGGTGCTGCTCATGACCAGAATTGTTTCACAATGGGAATAGACCCACATGTCGCCGCCCATGGGGATGCTCGCGAAATCCCAGTATTGAAGTTGGGTCGGCCTTGCGTCGGGAGCATCCCGGTTGGCAATGAAAAATTCCATGTTGTCGAGTACGGAGCGGGCGCTTCCTTCGCGCAGGTATTTGCCCGAATTGTAGGGGTCCGCATACCAAGCCACATAGCTTGAGGCAGGCGAATTCGTGATATGGAAGCGGCGGCCTCCGACCCACAGAAACTCTGCCCATCCCAGGAGAGTTGTGCCGCCGCCGCTGCAAGTGCTGCCGAGACCCGACAGCCTAACGTTGTCCAAAATGTGGCCACTCAACACGGGAGGGGCGTTGGGGGAATCTACGTTGCCCACAACAGCCGCCGTAGCCAATGGGTCGGGCCGGTAGCAGGCAGCATAGACCGCCTGGAAGCCGCTGGCCGCCAATGGCGCGGGGACGCCGTCGGGGAATGCGTTGAATGCGTCCTGGGTGGCGGAAATCTGGGTCTGGCAGATTGTGATTGCAGCATCGTCCACCGGGTTTGCGTGGACGGGGCCGATGCTGGCCACTGTCAGAGTGGTCATAAGAATGGCAATTCTGATGACGGTTTTGGGGGTCATCCGGGCGCACGATTCCTATTAGCATAGATGAAGGGGATTGCGAAGAATCGGGCTCGTGTATCCACTTCGTCTGCGAAATGTATCCGCTTCGTTTATGGATGGCCTTGAGAAACAAGGCGACCGGGCCGCGCGGGACTCGGAATCCTCCTGGCGTCGCCGCGAAGGGCTCATATGCGCGCGCCTCCCGTGCGCGGCGCGTGGCAATCCAGCGGATGGACAACGTTCTCATCGTGGTCGACGACCTGGAGGTCGCGAAGGCGTTCTTCGTCGCGCTGGGCATGGCGCTCGAGGGGGAGGCGACGGTCGAGGGCCCGTGGGCGGACCGCGTCGTCGGGCTCAAGAACATGCGTGCCGACATTGCCATGCTGCGGACGCCGGACGGGCACGGTCAGGTCGAGCTCTCCAAGTTCCACGCGCCCCCTGCGGTCCGGTTCGGCCCCGAGAACGTGCCTTCGAACACGTTGGGCATGCGCCGTATCATGTTCACCGTCGACGACCTCGATGCGACGCTCGGTCGGCTTCGCGCCCTCGGTGCGTCCTTGGTGGGCGAGGTGGCGCAGTACAAGGACGTGTACCGGCTTTGCTTCGTCCGCGGCCCCGAAGGAATCGTGGTCGGGCTGGCCGAGGAGCTCGGCTGAGTCGCGCCTCAGCGCGACAGTTCGCGGATTTACTGCGTGACACGGCTGCGGCCTGAGGCCGTCCTCTTTCCCTCATCCCTCGGTTTTCTCGGGCTTGCTGGCCCACCACGCGCCGCCCACGAGGGCACCGGCCACGGCGGCAAGCCACCAGCCCAGCCCGGGGTTGGCCACGATGGTCAGCTCCGTGCCGGTCGCGTTGTCCAGCAGGTAGGTGCGGCCGCCCCAGAACGGCACCTCCAGCGGCCACAGCATCCCGGACGCGAGCGCCAGCAGGACGAGCAGGGCGGCGATGGCCAGGTCGCGGCGCCACGCTTTCGGCTCGTGGACCCAGGCGCGCGAGGCGACGCGGACGAACAGCAGCACCAGCGCGACGCCGACGGCGGCCGCCGTCGCAAGCTGCGCCCAACGATGCGCGATGCCCTGGTCGGAGCCGAACGGCAGGACGGCGGCCAGCACGGTGGTGCTGCCTGGCGTGCGGTTCGACACGACCCACCACGGCAGCAGCAGCGCGGTTGCGAGCAGGAGGAACGCGGCGCCCGCCGCGAAGCCGGCCCGGCGCAGCCGCAGCGGCGCCTCGTCGTCGGCCATGCTCAGGCCGCGGTGTCGCTGGTGCGGTGCGCGCTGTCCACCTGCTCCGGCACGTGCAGCGGCGGCAGCAGGTGGCCCGACTTCTCGCGCTTGGTCTCGAGGTAGCGCAGGTTGTGCGGGTTGGGCGGGATGACGATGGGGATGCGGCCGGCCACCTTGACGCCGTGCGCCTTGAGGTCGGCGATCTTGTCGGGGTTGTTCGACATGAGCTTGATGGAGGCGACCTCCAGCTCCGCGAGCATGCGGGCGGCGATCTCGTAGTCGCGCTCGTCGGCGCGGAAGCCCAGCGCCTCGTTGGCCTGGTTGGTGTCGTAGCCCCACTCCTGGAGCTGGTACGCCTTGATCTTGTTGACGAAGCCGATGCCGCGCCCTTCCTGCCGCAGGTAGAGGATGATGCCTTCCGTCATCTGCCCGACCTCCTCCATCGCGCGCTCCAACTGCTCGCGGCAGTCGCAGCGCTGGCTCGTGAAGACGTCGCCGGTGAGGCACTCGGAGTGCAGGCGGACCGGGACGCCCTTCTTGCCCACCACGTCGCCGCGCACGAGGGCGGCGTGCTCCTTGCCGTCGCTGGGGGAGTGGTAGGCGACGACCTGGAACTGGCCGTAGCGGGTGGGCAGCTCGGCCACCGCGGCGATGCGGACGCAGACGGCGCCGTGCTTGGAGCAGTCGTGGCGCTGGCTGCGGTCCAGGACCTGCTCCAGGGTGGGCTTCGGGATGGCCATGGCCGCTGGGGGATGGGCGTCCTGCTATTTGTCCGGCACTTCGTGGGCGGGGACTGGCTCTCCCGGGCAGGAGTGGGCCTAGAGGCGGTGGTAATCCTGCTCGGCGACGGTGCGGAAGCGGCCGCCGTCCAGGTCCCGCCGTTCGACCCGCAGCACGCCCGGCTCCGCGTGCACGAGGTTGTAGCTGTTGGGCTCGCCGCGCACCCGGATGCTGGTGGCGGTGCCGGCGCGCACCAGGACGACGCGGCGCGGGCCTCCCGCCGCCACGGCGCGCGATTCGGAGTGGCCCGCGAGGTGGTGGTGGCCGGTGAGGACCGCGTCGATGCCCGCCTCCTCCATCGCCACGAGCGCCCTCTCCCAGCCGCGCACGAGGGAGTGGCCGCCCGCGTCGGGCCGCGAGAACGGGTGGTGCGCTACGACGACGCGGAAGCGGCCCGGCGTCTCCTTCGCCCACGACCGCACGAGCGCAAGCTGGAGCGGCGTGACGCGGCCGCCCTTCCAGGCCAGGTGCCACGCGGTGTTGAGGCCGAGCGCCGCGAGGTGGCCGTCGTCGTGGCGCGGCGCCAGCTCGTGCGTGATGGCGGCCTTGTAGCGGCCGAGCGGCGACCACAGGCGGCGCCCGACATTGTGCAGCGGGATGTCGTGGTTGCCCGGCACCGCGAGCCAGGGCGACGGCAACGCGTCGAGGAACGCGCGGGCGGCGGCGAACTGAGCGCGGCGGGCGCGCTGCGTCAGGTCGCCGCTGACGGCCACGAGGTCCGGGCGCTTGCGGTCCAGGTCCTCCAGCAGGGCCGTCACGGCGGCGGGGTCGTGGCGGCCGAAGTGGAGGTCCGACAGGTGGGCGACGCGGCTCATGGCGCGCGCTCCGGGGCGACGAGGCGCAGGGCGCCGGGGCGGCTGCGGTAGCGCAGCGGCATCTCCATGCGGGCCACCTCGCCGTCGAGGGCGACGCGGATGGTGCGGCGGTGCACGGAGGCGACGGTGAGCGCGTCAGCCTCGATGGCCTCGAAGCCGCGCGCGTGGTCGAGGCGGCCGGCGAGCGCGCGCGCCGTCAGGGCCAGCACGGCCAGGCGGGACGGGCGCCGGATGGTGTAGACGCCGAGGCGGCCGGTGTCGAGAGCGGCGCGGCGGCCGAGGCGGCCGAACGCGGTGTCGTAGGGGTTGTTGCCGACGAAGACGCAGGGCGTGGTGCGCCGCTCGGGGTGGCCGTCGATGGTGAGGATGACGCGGTGCGACGGCAGCCGGCGCAGGACCGCCCACGCCGCGCCGGCCATGGCGAGGCGCTTCGACTGGGTGGCGGGCTGGAGGCGGGCGCGCTCGCGCACGGCGCGCGGGTAGAGGCCGATGCTGGAGTTGTTGACGAAGACGCGGCCGTTGACTTCGGCGACGTCGACGCGGCGCGAGACGCCGGTCGCGACGGCCTGCGCGGCCTTGGCGAGGTCGAGCGGGATTCCGGCGTCGCGGGCGAAGTGGTTGAGCGTGCCCAGCGGCAGGACGCCCAAGGTCGCGCTGGTGCCCGCGACGGCTCCCGCGACCGCGCTGACGGTCCCGTCGCCTCCCGCCGCAACGACGGTGCGCGCGCCCTCCTCGATGGCTTGGCGGGCCGCCCCCGGCAGGTCGGCGCCCTCCGCGCATCGGACGTCGGGGTCGAGGCCCGTGGCCTGGAACGCGGCGAGGATGGCCTTGCTGCGCTCCTCCCGCGCGGCGCCCACGCCGGAGGCGCAGTTGGCCAGGACGACGACGCGCACGGGGGAGGATTCGCGGCGTGGGGTTAAGGCGTGCGCCACCCGCAGCCGTCCGGCTACCGCGAGCGGGCCGGGGTCGTCGCGCGGCCCTCGAGCGTGCCGTGCTGCACGAAGACCTCCTCCTCGTTGGAGGCGACGCTGACGATGGTGCCGGCCTGGGTGTCGAGGACGGTGGTGAGCGCCCAGCCCGACGGCGCGAGGTAGCTGGCGACGTGCACCGTCGGCGTGAGCTGGGCGACCTGGTAGCGCGCGCTGCCGCCCTCCCCGTCGCCGCCGTCCATGCGCCACGCGACCTTGCCGTCGCGGCCGAAGTCGTGCTCGAAGGTCTTGCCCGCCGTCGGGCCGTCCTCGTAGGTCCAGCGCAGGGTCTTGCCACGGAACGGGTCGGCGGCCATGCGGCGCGATGGGCGGGGCAGCCAAGAGGCTATTCGAGCGGGCAGGCTGGCCCCCGCGTGGGCAGCGAGCTGACGGGCATCCTCTCCGGCACCGGCGCCAAGATGAAGGGCGAGGTCGGTGAGGACCAGGTGAGCTTCCGGGGCGCGTTCAAGGCGGACGTCCCGTTCGAGGAGATTGTCGCCGAGGCGCGCGGCACGCTCCTGGTCCTCTCCTGCCGGGGCCACGTCGTCGAGCTTGGCGCGGGCGCGAAGGCGGGGGCCCTGGCGGCGAAAATCCGCAGCCCGCCGAGCCGCCTCGACCGCCTGGGCGTGCAGGCCGGGATGACCGCCGCCGTGGCCGGCCCCGTGGACGCCGCGTTCAAGTCGGAGCTGGGCGCCCGCGCGGTGGTCGCTCCGGGGGCGCCGCGCCAGCCGGTCGATGCGCTGTTCTTCGCGGTGGAGTCGGCTGCGCAACTGGAGCCGCTGCCGAAGCTTGCCGCGCTGGTCGCAACGGGCGGGGCCCTCTGGGTCGTGACCGCGAAGGGGAAGGCCCCGACCGAGGCGCAGGTGGCCGCCGCCGCGAAGGCCGCCGGGCTCAAGCCGCAGGGGTCCGCCGTCCGCTTCTCGGAGACGCAGGTGGCTGCGCGGTTCGTTCGCCCGGCCTGAACGGTCGCCTAGCGGCCGCCGAGGTGCTCGTGGAAGCCCTTGCCGGCGCGGAACTTGACCTTGGTGCTGGCGGGCTTGGGCTTGGTGACGTAGGGCGCGCCCGTGAAGGGGTTGGTGGCCTTCTGGCCGCCCTTCTGCGCCGGGCGCACCGTCTTGGAGAAGGCGCCGACGCCGGTGACGGTGACGCGGTCGTTCTTCTTCAGCAGCCGCGCCACGCCCTCGAAGGTCGCGTTGACGGCGGCGCGCGCGTCCTTGAGGCTCAGGCCGGTCTCCTGGGCGACGTGCTCCGCGATGTGCGTGGTCTTCGCGCTGCTGGCCTTGGCGGACTTGGCTGCCATGGCGGGCCGGAGCGCGCGGGTGTTGAAGAGGGCGATGGAGTGGTCAGACGGGCTGGAAACGCCGGGAAAAGGCACGACCGGCAGGCTCATAACAACACTCAACCTAACGGTATAACATGGACCTGGACCGGGCGTTCTCCGCTCTGGCCGACCCGACGCGCCGCACCCTGCTGCTGCGCCTCGAGTCCGGCGAGAAGACGCTGAGCGACCTCGCCGCCCCGCTCCCCATCACCCTGATGGCGGTGCAGAAGCACGTCCGGGTCCTCGAGGAGGCAGGTCTTGTGGCAACACGCAAGCATGGCCGGAGCCGGCACGTTCGCCTGCGGGCCCACGGGCTCGAGCGCGCATCGGACTGGATCAAGCAGTCTGAGCAGCGCTGGAACGCCGCCTTCGACCGCCTCGCCGCAGCCCTGGAAGAAGAAGAGGATGAGTGACATGACCAGCAAGACCAGCCCCCAGAAGACCGCTCCCCCGACCGCCGCGCTGCTCACCATCGAGCGCGTGTTCAACGCCACCCCCGAGAAGCTGTGGCAGTACTGGACCGACCCCGCCAAGTACGCCAAGTGGCTCAACCCCGCCCCCCTCGACCTCGTCATCCACGAGTTCGACGTCCGCGTGGGCGGCAAGGTCCGCTTCGACATGCCGCAGCCCGACGGCAACAGGAACCCGCAGGAGGGCGTCTTCCACGTCCTCAACCCCTACACGGAAATCGTCACCGGCGACCCCGACAAGACGTTCCTGCTCACCGTCCGCTTCGCCCCCGTCGGCAAGCCCGAGGAGGGCAAGACCCGCATGACCGTGCAGGCCAAGGGCGTGCCGCCGGAGTACCACGCGATGGCCCAGCAGGGCTGGAAGGCCGGCCTGGACAAGCTGGAGCGCCTGGCCACCCGCCACCAAGCCCACGGCCACGTCAAGGACCGCATCGTCCACGTCGAGCGCTGGTTCAAGGCGCCGCCCGAGAAGGTGTTCAAGGCGTGGTCGGACCCCAAGATGCTGGAGAAGTTCTTCTGGCCCGTCGGCCAGGGCAAGCTGGAGTCCATCTCGTTCAAGCCCGGCGGCCAGCTCCGCATGGGCCACGCCACCGAGCCGTGGACCGCCATCTGGACCTTCCTCGAAATCGTGCCCAACCGCAAGATCGTCACGCGCGACGTCTGGCCCGACGGCTCCGGCCTCGAGGCCACCGGCACGCTGGAGTTCATCCCTGAGAACGGCGGCACGCGCCTCAAGGTCACGCACGGGCCGTTCCCCACCCAGGGCCCCTACCAGCCGGAGGCCGCCGCGGGCGGCTTCAGTATGGTCGCCGAGCGCCTCGCGGAGGAGCTCGAGGTGCCCGGCCAGGGCGAGGGCTTCGTCCTGGAGCGCTACTTCAACGCCAGCCCCAAGCGGGTGTGGGACATGTGGACGACGAAGGAGGGCCTCGCCAAGTGGTGGGCCCCCTCGGCCAAGGAGATGGGCTTCGACTTCAAGGTCATCAAGCTCGACGTCCGCGTCGGCGGCAGCTACGACATCCAGATGTCGAACCAGGAGCAAGGCGAACTGCACAACCACGGCGTCTACACCGAGGTCGTGCCGCACAAGCGGCTGTCGCAGCGCTGGGATTTCGACATCTTCCTCGGCCCCGGCGAGACGCCCTACATCGTGCCCGTCACCATCGAGCTGGAGGAGGTCCCGACGGAGCCCGGCAAGACGGGCACCAAGATGACCTTCACGCAGGGCCCGATGGCCAAGCCCGAGTTCACCGAGGGCTCCCGCCAGGGCGTCATCCAGAACCTGGGCAAGCTGGAGACGGCGCTGGCGTAGGCCAGCCCGCTAACCTTCACCAAATGGTTAAGTATCAGCCTTGCCTAACGATTAACCAGATGGTGAAGGAACCTCGTGCGGACCTCGACGCGGTCTTCGCGGCGCTCGCCCACCCCATCCGCCGGGCCATCCTCGCGCGGTTGGCGGAGGGCGACTGCGCCGTGGGCGACCTCGCCGCCCCGCACAAGGTGAGCGCGCCGGCCATCTCGAAGCACCTGCGGGTGCTGGAGGAGGCGGGCCTGCTGGAGCAGACGCCGGACGGCCGCGTGCGCCGCTGCGCCCTCAAGGCGGCCCCGCTGAGCGCGGCCTTCGGCTGGATCCTGCAGTACCGCCTCTTCTGGGAAGACACGCTCGACGCCCTCGCCAAGCACCTGGAGACATGACACCATGGCCAAGACCCCCACCCCCAGCACCCCGACCACGACCAAGCACGGCGCGACGACCGCCGCCACCTTGGAGGGCCCGCGCGGCACCCTGACGCTGCGCCTGAGCCGCGTCATCAAGGCGCCCCCCGAGCGCGTCTACCAATGCTTCCTGGACCCCGACGCCTACGCCAAGTGGATTCCGCCGCACGGCTTCACCGGCAAGGTCCACAAGATGGAGCCGAAGGTCGGCGGCACGTTCCGCATGAGCTTCAACACCATCAACCGCAGCTGGGGCCACACGTTCGGCGGCGTCTACAAGGAGCTCGTCCCGAACAAGCGCATCGTCCACGCCGACCGCTTCGAGAGCGACGACCCGTCCATGCAGGGCGAGATGACGGTGACCATCGAGTTCACCAAGGTCCCCGAGGGCACCCGCCTCGACATCGTGCAGGAAGGCATCCCGAAGGGCCCCGCCGCCAGCGGCGCCCCCGTCGGCTGGAGCCAGAGCCTGGACAACCTCGCCACCCTGTGCGAGCAGGAGCTCCCTTTCTGAGGTGTGGCATGGAGACGGTCACCTCCAAGGATGGCACCCGCATCGCCTACGACGTGCTCGGGCAGGGCCCGCCCCTGGTCATCGTGAACGGCGCGCTCAGCGTGCGCACCTTCACCTTCGCCCGCAAGATGGCCGAGGAGCTGTCGAAGTCGTTCCGGGTCTACAACTACGACCGGCGGGGCCGCGGCGACTCCACGGACACGCAGCCCTACAGCGTGCAGCGCGAGGTCGAGGACTTGGCGGCGCTGTGCAAGGTCGCCGGCGGCAAGCCATTCGTCTTCGGCCAGTCCAGTGGCGCAGCGCTCGCCCTGGAGGCAGCGGCAAGCGGCGTGCCCATGGCCGGCCTGCTCACCTACGAGCCGCCCTACACGCAGGCCGACCCGAACGACAAGACCGACGCGGCGGGCTTCGAGCCGACGCTGAAGGCCTTCGTCGCCAACGGGCAGCGCGACGCGGCGGTGGCCTACTTCATGCGCACCGTCGGCGTCCCCGGCTTCGCGGTCCGCATCATGAAGCTGCTGCCGATGTGGAAGGTCATGCGCGGCGTCGCGCACACCCTGCCCTACGACGCCGCCGTGATGGACGGCTTCAAGGTCCCCACGGCGCGCCTTGCAAAGGTCAAGGTCCCGACCTGGCTCGTCGCGGGAGAGAAGACCACGCCGTCGCTCAAGCTGGCCGTCGAGGCCGCCGCCAAGGCCGTGCCGGGGACGCAGCACCGCCTCCTGCCGAAGTCCAACCACGGCGTCAAGCCAGCCGCCATCGCCCCGCTATTGCGGGAGGCCTTCGGGGCCAAGGCCGTGGAAGTGGCGGCATGATGGCCAGCACGCGCGGCATGCGCATCGCCGGCTGGGCGCTGAGCGGGCTCGCCATCGCGTTCCTCCTGTTCGACGTCGCCATCCACGTCGCCAAGGAGCGCCACGCCGTCGAGAGCATGGTCAGCCTCGGCTGGGACCCGGCCCTGCTGCCTCTCGTGGGCGGCATCGAGGCCGTGTGCCTGCTGCTCTACTGCATCCCGCGCACCGCCGCGCTCGGCGCCGTGCTGCTGACGGGCTACCTGGGCGGCGCCATCGCGACCAACCTGCGCGCCGCCACGCCCGTCTTCAACATGGTCTTCCCCGTGCTGCTCGGCGGGCTGCTGTGGGGCGGGTTGTGGCTGCGCAAGGGGCGCATCCGCCAGGTCATGCCTCTGCTGTCCCCCGCCGACCCGTAGCCGACGGCTTCTTCTCCCCGCATCCTCCCCGGAGACTCCATGTCCACGACCCTCGCCCAGCCAGAGCTTGCGCCCCACGCGCCCGCCGCGACGCCCGCCACCCTCTCGGAGCGCACGCGCTGGCTCGCCTTCGGCGTCCTCTGCGTGGCCACGCTGATGAACGTGCTCGACACGACCATCGCCAACATCGCGCTCAAGCCCATCCAGGACAGCCTCCACTTCTCCGACGCCGGCCTCGCGTGGGTCATCAACGCCTACATGCTGACCTTCGGCGGCTTCCTGCTGCTGGCCGGCCGCACCGGCGACCTCTTCGGCACGCGCCGCCTCTTCCTCGTCGGCCTCGCGGTCTTCACGCTCTCGTCGCTGGCGTGCGGCGTCGCCCAGTCGGCGGGCGCCCTCGTCGTCGCGCGCGCCATCCAGGGTCTCGGCGCCGCCATCGTCACCGCCGTTTCGTTGGCGCTCATCCTCGACCTCTTCCCCGACGGCCCCGGGCGGGTCAAGGCGATGGGCATCTTCGCCTTCGTGGCCTCCGGCGGCGGCGCGGTGGGCGCGCTGGCGGGCGGCTTCATCACGGCGCACTTCGACTGGCACTGGAACTTCCTCATCAACGTCCCCATCGGCGTCGCCGTCTACCTCGGCACGCGGGCGTTCGTGCCCAACAAGCCCGGCATCGCGAGCGGCCGCCTCGACGTCGCGGGGGCGCTCACGGTCACGTCCGCGCTCCTGCTCGCCGTCTACGCTGTGCTGCAGGCAAAGCAGGAGGGCTGGACCTCGGCCGCAACGCTGCTGCGCCTCGGGGGCGCGGCGGTCCTGATGGCGGGGTTCGTCCTCATCGAGCGCACCGTGAAGTCGCCCCTTGTGCCGCTGGGCCTGTTCGCCCGGCGCAACATCCTCGCCTCCAACGCCATCGGCATCCTGTGGGCGGGGGCGATGTTCGCCTGGTTCTTCCTGTCGTCACTCTACATGCAGGGCATCCTGGGCTACGACCCGCAGCAGACTGGCCTCGCGTTCCTGCCCGCCGACGTCATCATGGCCGTCTTCTCCATCAGCCTCTCCGCCAAGGTGGTCACCCGCTTCGGCGTGCGGCGCCCCGTCGCCGTGGGCCTCCTGCTCGCCGCCGCAGGTCTCGCGCTCTTCGCCATCGCGCCCACCAACGGCACCTTCCTGACGGCGGTGCTGCCCGGCATGACCCTGCTCGGCGTCGGCGCCGGCATGGCGTTCAACCCGCTCTTCCTCGCCGCCATGAGCGACGCCAAGCCCGAGGAGGGCGGCCTGGCCAGCGGCCTCGTCAACACCTCGTTCATGATGGGCGGGGCGCTCGGCCTCGCGGTGCTGGCCAGCCTCGCGGCCTCCCGCACGCAGGCCCTTGCCGCCAGCGGCGCCAGCGAGGTGTTGGCCCTCAACGGCGGCTACCACGTGGCGTTCTGGCTCGGCGCCGGGTTCGCCGCGGTGGGTGCACTCGTGGGCGGCTTCGTGCTGCGCGAGCCCGCGACGCCGGTGGGCGACGGCCACGTGCCGATTGTGGCCTGACCATCGTCCGCCCGCGGCTTTTGCGCTCCGGCTCAACTAGGCTGCGACAACGAAGGGCGCGGGCGCTCACGGAGAAACCCGGTGGCTTCGACAGATAGGGCGACGCAAATTATATGCATCAGATGCACCTATTGGCCATAGGTAACACCGTGGCGGAGGACGCGAGCCGATGGACGCAGCAGTTCCGCAAGGGCAGCACGCGGCTGGCCATCCTCCAGCTCGTCAGCGAGCGCGAGCGCTACGGCTACGAGGTCATTACCTCAATCCGCGACCGCACGCGGGGCGTGCTGGAGCTGGCGGAAGGGAACGTCTACCCCGCGCTGCACGCCCTCGAGGCCGAGGGCCACATCACGAGCACCTGGCGCAACGTCGAGCCCGGCGTGCCGCCGCGGAAGTACTACCGCATCACCGCGCGCGGCCGCGAGCACCAGACCATGCTCGTGAAGGAATGGAAGGAGTACGCCGGCGCCATCGCGCGCCTGCTGGAAGGAGACTGACGACATGCAGATGACGCCCGAAGCACACGCGTGGCTCGACGCCACGGTCCGCCGCATCCTCGCCCGCCACCCGCTCGGGGACGCCGAGCGCGCGGGCGTCACGTACGAGCTGATGAGCCACCTCCATGCGGCCGGCGAGGCGCGCGCCACCGCCGCCAGCCGCATCGAGGTCGGCCAGGAAGACCTTGAGGCGGCGCTCGCGGACGCGGGCGGCGAGTCCGGGCTCGCCGCCGCGTTCGTGCAGCCGCTCGCGAAGCCCCTGGAGCGCGTCCTGTTCTGGCGGCACCTGGGCGCCTTCGCCGTCGACGCCCTCCTGCTCGGCATCGCGCTCTCCTTCGTGCACGGCCTCCTCACCTTCCTCCTCACGCCCGTCCTCGGCGGAGCGGCGGCCGCGTCCGACGCCGCCCATCTCCCCAAGGTCGACTGGTTCCTGCCATGGGGCTACCACGACAACCTCCTGCCTCTCGCGCTGCGGGCCATCATCGCCGCCGCGAGCGCCGCGACCGTCCTCGGCTACTTCACGTGGTTCGAGGCGCACGAGGGCCGCTCCCTCGGCAAGCGCGCGCTCGGCCTGCGGGTCGTGCGCATCGACGGGAAGCCGATGACCTACCGCGAGTCGCTCATCCGCAACCTCGTCAAGGTCTCCCCGCCCCTGCTCGCCCTCGACACGGCGGCCATGCTGCTGGTGCTCCAGAAGGACAAGCAGCGCGTCAGCGACCGCATCGCGGAAACCATCGTCGTGCGGGCGTGAGCTCCGCGCCCTCCGCACCCGGCAGCCGCTCCGCCTCCCGTCCCCTCACGGCTAGCCTTCGCGCTTCATCCGTTCCTGGCGGGCGACCTCACGCTTGCTGGGTGAATCCGGCGCGCCGTCGATAACCTTGACCTCGCCGTCGCGCTCGTAGTGGCCGATGAGGACGCCGGTGGACGAAGCGCGCGAGCCGGTCAGCTTGAACGAATGCGGCGCCGAGCCGTCCGCGAACAGCTTCTTGCCGCCGCCGAGAACGACCGGCACCGTAAAAATGCTCATCGCGTCGACCAAGTCGTTGGCGAGCAACGCATGCACGAGTTCGGTGCTGCCCTGCGTGACGAGGTTGGGACCGTCCTCGCGCTTCAGGCGCTTCACGGCGGCGATGTCGCGGAGGAGCACGGAGCCCTGCCAGCCCGTATCGACCTCGCCCGAGCGCGAAACCACGTACTTCTTGATCCGGTTGAACAGCTTGGCGATGCCGCCGGCGGAAGCGGTTTCGTCGTAATAGGGCCAGTATCCTGCGAAAATCTCATAGGTCTTGCGGCCGAGCAGGAGGTCGAATTTCTCCTTGAAGACGCGGTCGATCTCTTCGCCGAATACAGGATCGAAATAGGGCATCACCCAGCCGCCGAACTTGAACCCCTTGGTCGGATCCTCCCACGGCCCGCCGGGCGCCTGCATGACGCCATCCATCGAAACCTGGGTGCCGACGATAATCTTCCGCATGGGGCACTCTCCTTGTTTGTTGCGATCCGTACGTGGAAAACGTCAGGCTACAGTCAATCTTCAATGCCG
>JAXDQP010000079.1:0-33183 GCA_034667745.1 Thermoplasmata archaeon | reverse complement strand
CGGCCGTCGCGGCCAGGACGCCACCCGCCGCGTAGAGGACGGTCGCCGTGGTGGAGGGGCCCGCGAGCCGGGGCTGCGCGAGGCTGGCCGCGAGCGTGAAGGCCTCCGCCCTGGGCTGGTCGGGCTGGAAGACGCGCTGCACCGCCGTGAAGTCGGCGCAGGCCCGCACGTCCTCGCTGACGTTCGTGTTGGCGTAGGCGTACTTGGAGGCGCGCACCGCCGCCTCGCCGTCGTGGCGCGCCACCGCCAGGAGCGGCTGCTGCGGCGGGCAGGTGAGGTAGGTCAGCACCGTCGCCCACTCCGAGGGGAGGTAGTGCAGCGTGCCCGGCGCCGCGTCGTAGCTCATCGTCGAGAGCGCCTGGCTCGCGCGGTCGGCGGGCGTGAACCTGCCGTTGCAGGAGGCGTCGTGCGAGTGGCACAGGCCGAGCGTGTGGCCCACCTCGTGCAGGATGGTCGTGGCGAGGTCCGTGCTCTCCACGGTGGCGGAGGTGAAGTTGAGCTGCACGCGCGGCCCGGCGTCGTAGGTGGCGAGGATGGGCGTGCGGAACCACGACGCCGTCCACTCCAGCGTGTAGCCGGCGGTGGAGTGGAGCTGGATGCGGTCGCCCGCGATGCCGCCGCTGTCGAAGCCGGCCGCGCGCAGCAGGTCGTTGCGGCCGCCGCGCACGACGGACTCCACGATGGGCTGTACGTCGAGCGTTGCGCCGCGGCTGGAGCGGAAATGCATCGTCACGTGGCCGCCGTAGTCGACCGCAGCCAGCACGCCCCGGATGGGCGCGACGCCCGCGTGCAGCACCTGGCTCTGGTCGTGCTGCGGGTTGAGGACGACGGTCGTGACGTACGGGTTCGCCGAGAAGCGGCCCTGCGCCAGCACGTCCGCGTAGTAGGGGTTCGTCGCGGTGGGCACGAGCGGCGGGTCGCTCTCGGCCGCCACCGCGACGCGGGTCTCGACCCAGCGGACGTGGATGCCGCGCTCCGTCAGGAACGTGTTGGCGACCGCGCGGTAGGACGGCGTGAAGTCAAGGGAGTCGAAGCGCGCCGAGTCGGGTCCGGCAACGCGCAGGAACTCCACGAGCAGGTCCTTCTCGCCCGGCACCGGCTGGAGCGCGCCCCACGGCAGCAGCCCGCCCGCAGGCTCCCAGCCGTCGGGGATGCCGTCGCGGTCCGCGTCGGTGCCCGGCGCCTGCCCGGACTTCTGGAATGCCCACGACACCGTGTCGGGGACGCCGGCGCCGAAGGTGTCCGGCAGCAGCGGGTCGAATGCCGTGCCGTTCTCCTGCCCGTCCGGCAGCCCGTCGCCGTCGCAATCGGCCAGGAGGACGCACGTCGGGTTCGCCTCGTAGCCGTCGGGCACGCCGTCGCCGTCCGTGTCGCGGCTGCACCGCTGCGCCACCGGCTCCAGGCCATCGACGCGGTGGTCGCCGTCGTCGTCGCCGTCGCGGCTGGCCGGGAGGCCGTCGCGGTCGCAGTCCACGGTCGCGGACTCCTGGCCGTCGGGGATGCCGTCGCGGTCGGTGTCCGCCGCCAGCGGGTTGGAGCCCTGCCGCGCCTCCACCCCGTCGGGGACGCCGTCGCGGTCGCTGTCGGCGTGCAGCGGGTCGAGGCCGTGCGCCGCCTCCCAGCCGTCGGCCAACGTGTCGCCGTCGGAGTCGCCGACCACCGGGTCCGTGCCGTGCCCAAGCTCCGCGTAGGCCGACGCGCCGTCGCCGTCCACGTCGAGGGGCAGCCAGAGCGCGCCGAACAGCGCGAGGACGACGACGGCCGCTGCGAGAGGATGGACCCGCATCAGGCACCCGCCCCGGCGTCAGCCACGCGGCGGCATGCCAGGTTGGGGAGAAGGCCGTTGCGAACGGGTCCTTCTCTCCCTAATGCTCGTGCGGCGCGGTGCTGCCGGCCTCGACGAAGTCCGTCGTGCCGTAGAGAATCGCTTTCTTCACGTTGCCAATGTGCTTCGTGATGTCGATGCCCTGCGGGCACGCTTCCACGCAGTTGAAGATGGTGCGGCAGCGCCAGACGCCGGTGTAGTCGTTGAGGACCGTGAGGCGCTCGGCGTTGCCCTCGTCGCGGGTGTCGAAGAGGAAGCGGCTGGCCTGCACGACGGCGGCGGGGCCGACGAACTTGTCGTTCGCCCAGAAGCTCGGGCACGAGGTCGTGCACGCCGCGCACATGATGCACTTGCTCTGGTCGTCGATCTTGGCCTGGTCCTCGGGCGACTGGAGGCGCTCCTTGCCGCTCGGGGTGTGCGTCGTGACCTGGTAGGGCATGACGGACTTGTACGACTCGAAGAACGGCTCCATGTCCACGATGAGGTCCTTCTTGACGGCGAGGCCCTTGAGCGGCTCGACCGAGATGCGGCTGCCGAGGTCGCGCACGAGGGTCTTGCAGGCGAGGCGGTTCTTGCCGTTGATGACCATGGCGTCCGAGCCGCAGATGCCGTGCGCGCAGGAGCGGCGGTAGGCGAGGCTGCCCGACTGCTCGCCCTTGACGCGGATGAGCAGGTCCAGCACGCGGTCCATCGGGTGGCAGCCCTCCAGGCTGTACTCCTCGACGTGCGGCTTCTTGTCGCCCAGCTCAGGGTTGTAGCGCGCCACGCGCAGCTTCACGTTGACCGCCTCGTGGGCGCTGGCTTCTGTCGGGGTCGTCATCAGTAGACACGCTCCACGGGCTGGTAGCGGGTGATGGTCACGGGCTTGTAGTCGAGCGCCACCTGGTCACCACTGAGGAAGGCGAAGGTGTGCTTGAGCCATTGGCTGTCGTCGCGCTTGGCGAAGTCGTCGCGGGCGTGGCCGCCGCGGCTCTCCTTGCGCGCGAGGGCGGCCTCCACGACGGCGAGGCTGATGTCGAGCAGGTAGCCCAGCTCCATCGCCTCCAGCAGCTCGGTGTTGAACAGCTTGCCCTTGTCGCTGACGCCGACGCTGCGGTAGCGGCGGCGTAGCGCCTGGATGGCGGCCTTGCACTTGGTGAGGCTCTCCTCGGTGCGGTAGACGCCGCACAGGTCCATCATGGCGACCTGCATCTCCTCGCGCAGCTTTGCGACCGACTCGGTGCCGGCGGCGGCCAGGAGGCCCTTGATGAGGCCCTCGGCATTGGCCTGCGGGGTGGGGGGAAGCGGCAGCAGCTCGGCGGCCTTGCACGCCTCGGCCATGCGCTTGCCGCCGCGGCGGCCGAACACGACGAGGTCGAGCAGGCTGTTGGTGCCGAGGCGGTTGGCGCCATGCACCGACACGCAGGCGGTCTCGCCGGCGGCGTAGAGGCCGGGGACGAGGGTGCCCTTGGCGTCGGCCAGCACCTCGGTCTCCACGTTGGTCGGGATGCCGCCCATGGCGTAGTGCGCCGTCGGGGCGACCGGGATGGGCTCGGTCTTGGGCTCGATGCCGAGGTAGGTGCGCGCGAAGCCGGTGACCTCGGGCAGCTTCTTGTCGATGACCTCGGGCGGCAGGTGCGTGACGTCGCACACCACGTACTGGTCGCCGGCGGGGCCGATGCCGCGGCCCTGGCGAATCTCTGTGTAGATGGCGCGGCTGACGACGTCGCGCGAGGCGAGGTCCTTCATCGTCGGAGCGTAGCGCGCCATGAACGCCTCGCCGTCCTTGTTCCGCAGGATGCCGCCCTCGCCGCGCACGGCCTCGGACAGCAGGACGCCGATGCGCCACAGGCCGGTCGGGTGGAACTGGTAGAACTCGGGGTCCTCCATCGGCAGGCCGTGCCGGAGGGCGATGCCGATGGCGTCGCCGGTCAGCGCGTGCGCGTTGGAGGTGACCTTCCAGGCGCGGCCGTAGCCGCCCGAGGCCAGCATCGTGGCCTTGGCGTGGAAGGTGTGCAGCTCGCCGGTCTCGATGTGGTAGGCGACGACGCCCGCCACGGCCTTGCGGCCCTTGGCGTCGCGGGTCTCGATGAGGTCCACGACCTGCACCTCGTTGAAGAAGCGGACGCCGTTCTTGAGGCACTGCTGGTACATGGTGTGCAGCATCGCGTGCCCGGTGCGGTCGGCGCTGTGGCAGGCGCGCTCGACGGGCGCCTTGCCGTGGTCGCGGGTGTGGCCGCCGAAGCGGCGCTGGGAAATCTTGCCGTTGGGGAGGCGGTCGAACGGCAGGCCCATGTGCTCGAGCTGGATGATGGTCTCCGGCGCGTCGCGGCACATGATTTCGATGGCGTCCTGGTCGCCCAGGAAGTCGCTGCCCTTGACGGTGTCGTAGGCGTGCCACTCCCAGTGGTCCTCGCCGACGTTGCCGAGAGCGGCAGAGATGCCTCCCTGCGCCGCGCCGGTGTGGCTGCGGACGGGGTAGAGCTTGGTGAGGACGGCGACGTTGAGGTCCTTGTGCTTGCTCAGCTCATACGCAGCCATCAGGCCAGCGCCGCCGGCGCCGACGACAATCGCGTCGAACTTGTGGTAGGCCATCTATTGGCCTCCGCTGGGGAGCACGAAGAGGACGGCGGTGCCCGCCGCCAGGAACACCGTGAACGTCACAAGCAGCAGCGTGAGCCAGAAGGCGCGGCTGCCCGGGGCGTGCACGCGGTCGTCGATGAGGTTCTTCAGGCCGTTGACGCCGTGGCCCAAGCCGAGGAACAGCAGCAGGAAGTCCAGCACGCGCAGGATGGGGAAGTTGGTGAAGCGCCACACGACCAGGTTGAAGCTGAGTTGGCCGACCTCGGTGTGGATGTGGTTGAGCCAGAGGTGGAACAGCGCCAGGAACACGAGCAGCAGGCCCGAGACGCGCATCCAGTACCAGAGGAACACCTCGCCGCGCGTGCCGCCCACAGGCTTCGCGCTGCCGGCCATGTAGGACGAGGAGGCCATCTACGTGCCTCCCACCGACACCGGGGTCATCCAGGGCCAGTGCCGGTAGTCGAGCAGCATGATTTTCGCCACGACGAGCAGGATGATGGCGGAGAGGACCATCACGGCGTACCACATCGGCTTCTGGTAGCGCGTCGAGCGCTGCCAGAAGTCCACCGCAATGATGCGGCAGCCGTTGAGGGCGTGGTAGACGACGGCGGCGACGAGGCCGAACTCGCCGAGGCGGAACCACCAGTGGTCGTAGATGCCGATGGCGGCGTTGTAGGCGTCGCGGCCCATCAGGAGGAAGAAGTTCTCCACGAGGTGGACGAACAGGAACAGGATGACCGCCACGCCGGAGACGCGGTGGAGGATGTAGGCAATCTGGCCTTCCTTGAGCTGGTACACCAGGGGACCCCTCTGGAGCCGCGGACGGAGAGGCGGTATAAAAGTGGTTGACGGCCGGCCGCGCCGCGCGCAACCTTTTCCCCGGCCCCCGGGGTGGCCGCCCGATGCGTCCCGCGCTGGCCCTGCTCCTGGCCGCCCTGCTGCTCTCCGGCTGCCTCGCCTCCGCGCGCCCCGCGCCCGCCGCCGCCCGCCCCGTCGCCTCCCCCGTGGCCCTCGACGGCTTCGGGAACAGCGCCATGGAGCCGCACGTGGCGATGCGCGCCGCGCCCGGCGGCCCCGTCGTCGTGGTGGCGAACATGAACAAGATTCCCAGCCCGGTCCCCGGCAACACCCTGCCCATCGGCATCGAGGTCCACCGCTCGCTGGACGGGGGCCGCACCTGGGCCTCCGCGCCGCTGCCGCGCAGCGTCTTCGCGCCCTTCGACCCGCTCGGCCAGATGCCCAACAGCGGCGACGCCGTGCTGGCGTACGCGCCCGACGGCACCCTGTTCCTGGGTGGCGTGGCGACCGCCGGCACCTCCGACCCCGACCACCCCGAGCTGGAGTCCCTGCGCGACTTCTCGGTGTGGGTCAGCCGCTCCGGCGACGACGGCGCCACTTGGTCGCCCGCCATCTTCTGGCAGCGCGGCCACGGCCCGGTCGTGGCGCTCGTCGAGGACAAGGAGTGGATTGCCGTGGGCCCCGACGGGACGCTGCACTTCGCCTGGACCGAGTTCACCGGCCTCGTCGGCACGCGCATCCGCTACGCCCAGTCGGGCGACGGCGGCCACGCCTGGACCGCCCCGCGCGACCTCGTGCTGCCCAACCTCCAGACCTTCAGCCAGGTGACGGGCGCCGTCATCGCCGCGCCGGGCGGCGGCCGCGTCTACGTCGCCTACCTCGACCTCCGGGGCGACGGCCAGCCGAGCCACCAGGCCGTCATCGCGAGCCACGACAACGGCGCCACCTTCGGCCCCGCCGTGCAGCTCGGCACCGCCGCGTTCCCCCGCTTCGGCGCCGTCTTCGCGGACCGCGCCGACCCGCTGCACGCCTTCGCGGCGGCGCCCAGCGGCGACGCCACGCCGTTGATGCAGTTGGCCGAGACGCGCGACGGCGGCGCGACCTGGTCAACGCCCGCTCCCGTCTCGGCGGCCCGTGGCGGCGCGCAGCAGCACCCGGCCGGCTGGGTGGCGCGCGACGGCCGCGTCGTCCTGGGCTTCTACGACGCGGGCTGGCCCGGCGGCGAGCGCTTCACCTTCACGGTCCTCCAGGACGGCGCCGTCGCGGAGGAGACCGCGATTGGCAACCCGACCAACCCGGGCGCCTACCGCCGCGAGTACCTCGGCCTCGCCGGCTCGGGCAAGGACGTGTGGGCCGCGTGGGTGGCGGGCGACGAGGCGAGCGGGACCTGGGTCGAGGCCGCGCGCCACCGCCTCTAGGGCTTGCCCGACAAGGCGGAGCAGAACGCCCGCCAGCTCTCCTCGTCGTCGAACCAGAGCGGCACGCCACGGTGGCCATGTTGGCAGACGCGCTCGTTGAGGTTGGCCGCCTGCCCGACGGGCGCGCCGTCCGACGCGGCGGGCCAGCGCAGCTCGCGGCTGCCGCAGGTGATGCACGCCTGGATGGTGGCCATCAGCGCGCCGCCATCGGAAGCTCCTTCTTGCGCGGCTTCACGACCGCCTTCGGCTCGGTGGCCTGCGCGCGCTTGACCTTGCGCTTGGGCGGCGGCGGGGCCTCACGGACGAGCGTGGCCAGCCAGGCGTGCGCCTTGATGCGCGGGAACAGGGTGTTGAAGCGCGCCTCGCGGATGTCGTCCACGCGCCAGCCGCTGCGGAAGGTGTCCAGGATGTCGGCCTGGCTGACGCGGCGCGGGCCGCCCCAGGCCGGGTCCTCCCAGTCGCTCATCGCCATCAGGTGCAGCACGCCGCCGGGGGGCACGACCTTCGCCAGCTGCTGCTCGTAGAGCACGCGCTCGGGGTCGGAGAAGGTGTGGAAGAGGCCGCAGTCGAGCACCGTGTCGAAGGTGCGGTTGAGGTGCTCCAGCTCCAGCGCGTCGCCGACCAGGAACGTCGCCTCGATGCCGCGCAGCTTCGCCTTCGCCTTGGCCTGGTCGATGGCCATCGGCACGATGTCGATGCCCCACGCCTCGTGGCCGCGCTCGGCCATCTCCAGCACGTTGTCGCCCACGCCGCAGCCGACGTCGAGGACGCTGCCCTTGACCTGCCCCGCGTTGGCCAGCTCCACGAAGGCCGGCTGGGCGCGCCCAATGTCCCACGGGGGCTTGCCGCTGCGGTAAGCCTCGAAGAAGAACGGGTCGGCCACGCCCCCTGAACGGGCGCGCGCCCATCAGCGTTGCGTTGGGGACCTCGGGGCCACAGCCTCATCAAGCGGCGCGGGTTTGCAGGGTCGTGCTGCCGCCGCCGGTGCAGGCCTTCTACGACGCCTACAACCAGCATGACGCCCGCCTGCTCGACGCCGTCCTCGCCCCCGCCTACGTCGGCCACGTGAACGGGCGCGAGGTCGCGGGCCTCGGCGCGGCGCGGCAGGTGGTGGGCGCCTTCATCGCGGCGTTCCCCGACTGCGCCTACACGGTGCTGGACGGCGTGCGCGAGGCCGACCGCGTCGCGGTGCGCTGGGAGATGGCGGGCACGCACAGGGGGACGTTCATGGACCGCCCGCCCACCGGCCGCCGGGTGCACGCGGCGGGCGTCACGCTGTTCCGCGTCGCCGAGGGCCGCATCGCGGAGCTGTGGAGCTTCTGGGACGCCCAGGGCCTGCTCGCGCAGTTGGCGCCGCAGTGACCGGCCCGCCGGAGCCGCACGCCCCGGCCGCGCCCGTGTCCCGCACGCTGTGGGCCAAGCCGCGCCTGCGCGCCGACGAGGAGGCGGGCCGCGAGCGCAAGACGAGCTGGCTGGAGCTGTTCTACGACCTCGTGTTCGTCGTCATCGTCGCCGCGCTCTCGCACCTGCTCGCCACGCACCCCGACCGCGACGGCCTCGCGTCGTTCGTCCTGCTGTTCCTGCCCGCGTGCTGGCTCTGGATTGGCGGCACGTTCTACACGGAGCGCTTCGAGGTGGAGGATCTCAGCCACCGCCTCTTCACGTTCCTGCAGATGTTCCCCGTCGCCGCGATGGCGGTCTTCGCGCACGCGGGAACGGGCGAGACCTCGGTGCCGTTCGCGCTGAGCTACGTCGCGGGCCGCCTGCTCATCATCTTCCTCTGGTTCCGGGCGGGGCTGCACGACCGCCGCGCCAAGCCGGTGACCAACCGCTTCACCGCCGGCTTCCTGCTCTCCGTCGCGCTGTTCCTCGCCTCGCTGTGGGTGGCGCCCCCGCTGCGCTTCGCGCTCTGGCTGCTCGCGCTCGCCATCGACTTCTGCACGCCGCTCTTCACGCTGCGCCTCCAGGCCAAGCTGCCGCGCTACTCCACCAGCCGCCTGCCGGAGCGCTTCGGCCTCTTCGTCCTCATCGTCCTGGGCGAGAACGTCGTCTCCGTCATCAGCGGCGTCGCGGCGCACGCGCACCCCGGCCTGCGCATCCTCGCCACCGGCGCCCTCGGGATGCTGCTCGCCTTCGGGTTCTGGTGGATCTACTTCGACCTCGTCCACCGCCGCCAGCCGCGCCCCGGCCTCGCGCCCGGCCTGCTGCGCAATTACCTGCACGTCCCGCTCATCATGGCCATGACGGCGACGGCCGCCGCGACCCTCACCATCCTCGCCGCCGAGGCCACCGCGGTCCCCACCGGCCTGCGCTGGCTCCTCGCCGGCTCCGTCGCCGCCACGCTCGCCTGCCTCGCATTGCTGCACGCGGTCCTCCGGCCCGGCGGCGCCGCGCGGGTGGAGGCGGGCCTGCGCCGGATGCTCTGGGCGGGGGTAGCCGGCTGCGTCCTGCTGGGCGCCGTCGGGGCGGGGCTGACTGGCCTGTCGCTGCTCGCCGCGCTGGTCACCGTGCAGGCGCTCCTGGTCCTCTACGCCGTGCTGCACTGGGCGCGCGGCCACCTCGCCTAACACTAGGACAACCTTCTTGTCGGCGAAGGGGCTGGACGCACTGCATGGAGGGGGGCATCCTGTGGGCGGAGGACAACCCTCTCGACCAGCAGCTCATCCGCGAGGCGCTGCACGCCGTGGGCGACGCGCCCCCCATCACGTTCGTCTCCGACGGCGTCGAGCTGCTGGAGCGCCTGAGCCTGCGCGCGCCCCGCCTCGTCGTGGTGGACCTCAAGATGCCCCGCATGGGCGGCCTGCAGGCGTTGGAGGCGCTGCGGCACCACCCGCGCACCCGCGGCCTCGACGTCGTGGTGTTCAGCTCCACCAACCGGCCCGAGGAGCTGGCCGAGTGCCGCCGCCTCGGCGCCCACTGCATGCAGAAGCCGCTCGACTTCGCCGGCCTCGCCCCCGCCGTCGCCTCCATCGTGGCCCGCACGCGCTCCTGAACGGGCATGCCCGCGCCGCAAGGCCTATCCTGGGCCGCAGGAATGGGACGCGTTGACGGAGACACTCCTGCGGGCGCACAAGGATGGGCCGCCCGGCCGCCGGCCGTGGCCCGACGCCGGCGAGGCGGTGCTGTGGGCCGATTTCCTGGAGAACGCCAACGAGGGGCTGCACCAGGCCGACGCCGCGGGCCGCATCCTGTGGGCCAACCACGCCGAGGCCGCCATGCTCGGCTACACGCGGGCGGACTACATCGGCCTGCGCCTCGCCGACCTGCACGCCGACCCCGACGTCCTTGGGAGGATGATGGCGACGCTGCGCGCCGGCGGGCAGGTGCAGGACCTCTCGGCGCGGCTGCGCCACCGCGACGGCAGCATCCGCCACGTCGTCATCCAGGCCAACGCGCGGCTGGAGAACGGCGCCCTGCTGCACACCCGCTCCTTCACGCACGACGTCACCGAGCGGCTGCGCATCGACCAGGCGCGCCAGGCCGCCTCCAAGCTGCTCGACACCATCGCGGACGGCTTCCTGCACATCGGCCGCGACTGGCGCATCACCTACGCCAACCCCATCGCCCGCAGCGCCCCCGGCATGAAGGAGCGCATGGAGGGCAAGGTCCTGTGGGACGTCCACCCGCAGGTGCTGGGCACAGTCTTCGAGGCGCGCTACCGCGAGGCGATGGCGGGCCAGCGCAGCACCTTCGAGGCGTTCTACCCCGCCACGCAGGCGTGGTTCGAGAACACGCTGCTGCCCGCCGAGGACGGCATCTGGCTCTACTACCGCGACGTGACCGAGCGCCACCGCATGGAGGGGCTGCTGCGCAGCCGCAACCACCAGCAGGCCGCCGTCGCGCGCCTGGGCCAGGTCGCCGTCTCGACCCGCCACCTCGACGCCGTCCTCAACGCGGCGGTGCAGGAGGCCGCGCAGGCGCTCAACGTCGAGTTCTGCAAGATCCTGAAGCTCCTGCCCGACGGCGACCTGCTGCTGCGCGCCGGCACCGGCTGGCGCCCCGGGCTGGTGGGGTCGCTCAAGGTCCCCGCCGGGCTGGAGTCGCAGGCCGGCTTCACGCTGCAGTCGGAGGGCTCGGTCATCGCCACCAACCTGGCCACCGAGACCCGCTTCCACCCGACGCCGCTGCTGGTGGAGCACGGCGTGGTGAGCGGCATGAGCGTCGTCATCAGCGGCCCCGCCCGGCCCTACGGCGTCATCAGCGTCCACTCCGCCGGGCCGCGCGGCTTCAACGAGGACGACGTCCACTTCCTGCAGGCCATCGCGCACCTGCTGTCGTCGGCCATCGAGCGCACCCAGGTGGACCGCGAGCTGCGCCGCCACCGCGACCACCTCGAGGAGCTGGTGCGCGACCGCACCCGCCTGCTGGAGGAGTCCAACAAGGAGCTGGAGGCGTTCAGCTACAGCGTCAGCCACGACCTGCGCACGCCGCTGCGGACGATGGGCGGCTTCAGCGACCTGCTGGTGCGCCGGCACGGCCCCAGCCTCGACCCCGAGGTGCGCGAGCTGCTGGCGTTCATCCACGACGGCGCGCTGCGGATGGGCCAGCTCATCGAGGACCTGCTCGACCTGTCGCGCTTCCACCGCGTCGAGATGGTGCGCCAGGACGTCGACCTGGGCGCCATGGCCCAGGAGGCTGTCGCGCTGCTGCGGGCGCAGGACCCCGCCCGCAAGGTCGAGGTGCGCGTCGCGGAGGGCCTCAAGGCGCGCGGCGACCCGCACCTGGTCCGCATCGTCCTCGACAACCTGCTGGGCAACGCCTGGAAGTTCACCGGCGGGACGGAGGGCGCCCGCATCGAGGTCGGCCGCGAGGCGACGGCGGAGGGCCCCGCGTTCTTTGTGCACGACAACGGCGCCGGCTTCGACGCCGCGTTCGTCGGCCAGCTCTTCCGGCCCTTCCACCGCCTGCACAAGCCGCAGGAGTTCGAGGGCAACGGCATCGGCCTCGCGACGGTGGCCCGCATCGTGCAGCGCCACGGCGGCAAGGTGTGGGCGGACGGCCAGCCCGGCAAGGGCGCCGTGTTCCGCTTCACGCTGCCCGGCTGAGCGTGCGTCGGGTGAAGCCCCCGAACCGCAGCTTGATGAGCGCGCGGGCCGCTGTGCCGGCATGGGCAAGACGGAGGTCGCCACGCTCGGCGGCGGCTGCTTCTGGTGCGTCGAGGCGGCGTTCAACCAGGTCGAGGGCGTCCACTCCGCCATCAGCGGCTACGCCGGCGGCAGGCCCGCCAACCCGACCTACGAGCAGGTGTGCGGCGGCGCCACCGGCCACGCCGAGGTCGTGCAGGTCACCTTCGACCCCGCCAAGCTGTCGTACAGGGAGGCGCTGGAGCTGTTCTTCTCCGTGCACGACCCCACGACGCTCAACCTCCAGGGCAACGACGAGGGGACGCAGTACCGCAGCGTCGTCTTCACCCACTCTCCGGAGCAGGAGGCGACCGCCCGCGCCGTCATCGCCGAGCTGGAGAGGGAGAAGGTGTGGGACGACCCCATCGTCACCGAGGTCAAGCCCGCCCCCACGTTCTACCCCGCCGAGGAGTACCACCAGCGCTACTACGAGCGCAACCCGTGGCAGGGCTACTGCCAGGCCATCATCCGGCCCAAGCTCGCCAAGTTCCGCAAGGCGTGGCAGTACAAGCTGAAGGCGTAACGGGCTGCCGATTCCAAAACGGCCACGGCGCCCCGCCCCATCCCGCCGCGTGCGTGTCTGGTCGCTCGGCTACGAGGGGCTGACCTGGGAGCAACGGCTCCGGCGGCGCGGCTTCACTGTGGCTCCTGCGCAGTAGTGGACGGATATGTTCGGCTCCTGCCGTCCATCCGGTCGCAAGCTTCTAGTCGCGCACCCCGGTGGGCCCGGTTGCGGATGCAAGCGCAGGCCAACGCATTGACCAACCCGCCGGTTGCGCGCCCGACCGGCTGGACAGCCCCGGACGACGCCGTGCTGACCATCGGGCAGGTCCGCATCGACCAGGAGCGCGAGGCCGCGACGGAGCGGCTGCGGCAGCGCGAGCGCCAGCAGGCCTCGCTCGCAGGCTTCGCCCGCGAGGCCCTGGTCTCCACCGACCTCCCCGCCCTGCTGAACGCCGCGGTGCACGGGGTGGCGCGCACCCTGGGCGTGGAGTTCGTCGGCATCCTTGAGCTGGCGGCCGACCGCCACCACCTCCTGCTCCGGGCCGGCGTCGGCTGGCAGGCCGGCCTCGTCGGGCATGCCCTGGCGGCCGCCGGGCCCGGCACCCCCGCGCAGGAGCTGCTGGAGGCTGGCCCCATCGCCTACGCGCGCCGCCCCGAGCACCCCATCTTCGGCAAGGCGCCGATGCTGGCGAGCCACAACTGCGCCAGCGGCATGGAGGTCCCCATCCCCGGCCGCGAGCGCCCCTACGGCCTCCTCGGCGCGCACAGCGTCGCACAGCGCGACTTCGGCGCCGACGACCTCGCCTTCCTCGACGGCGTCGCGCACACCCTCGCCAGCGCCATCGAGCGCCGCGCCGCCGAGCGCGAGGCGGAGGAGGTGCGCCGCCGCCTGGAGGAGCTGGTCGCCGAGCGCACCCGCCAGCTCGCCGTCTCCAACCGCGAGCTGGAGGCGTTCAGCTACAGCGTCAGCCACGACCTGCGCGAGCCGCTGCGCGCCATCCACGGCTTCAGCAGCCTCCTGGCCCAGCGCGTGGCCGAGGTGCCCGGCGCCCTCGACCTGCTCGACCGCGTGCGCGGCAGCGCCGCCCGCCTCGGCCGCCTCATCGACGACCTGCTGGACCTCTCGCGGGTGCAGCGCGCTGACCTCGTCCGCGTCCCCATCGACCTCACGGCGCTGGCCGAGCAGCTTCTGGCCGACCGCCTCCGCGAGGACCCCGAGCGCGCCGTCACGTTCCGCGTGCAGCCGGGCCTCGCGTGCCGGGGGGACGCCTTGCTGGTGCGCACCCTGCTGCAGAACCTGCTGGGCAACGCGTGGAAGTTCACCAAGGCGGCGCCTGCGGCCTGCATCGAGGTGACGCAGCAGGCCCCCGGCGGCCCCATCTGCGTGCGCGACAACGGCGCCGGCTTCGACATGGCCTACGCCGGCAAGCTGTTCCGCCCCTTCGAGCGGCTGCACACGGCGACGGAGTTCGAGGGCACCGGCATCGGCCTCGCCACGGTGCAGCGCATCGCCGAGCGGCACGGCGGCCGCGTCTGGGCGGAGGGCCGCCCCGGCCACGGCGCCGCGTTCTACTTCCTGCTGGAGCCCGAGCCGGAGCCGGTGCAGTTCTAGCGGTTAGACGGTGACCTGGAGCGCGGCGCGCGCCTTGGCCTTCGCGGCCTCAAGGCATTCCCTGACCCTGTTGGCGTCGGCGCCGCCGCCCTGCGCGAAGTCGGGCTTGCCCCCGCCGCGCCCGCCGACCATCGGAATCACTTCGCGCAGCAGTGCGCCAACATCGAGAGCGACGTCGGGGCTGCGGGCGAAGACGAGGCGGACGCTGTCGGTGGAGCCGAGCAGGGCGACGGTGCCGGGCTGGGCGGCCATCTCCTGCGCCGTCTTCTGGAGCGCGGCGGAGGGCAGCACGGCGGCGATGAGCTTGACGCGGCCCACGCTCTCCGCGTTGCCGGCGGCGGCCTTGCTCTCAAGCTCGGCCAGGCGCGCGTTGAGGGTCTCAAGCTGCTTGCGCTGCTCCTTCCACTCGGCGAAGAAGCGCCGCGCGGCGTTGGGGGCCTCGCTGGGCGCGACCTCCATCGCCTCGCCCGCCGCGCGCAGCAGGTCCTCCTCGGCCTGCCAGCGCTGCACCGCGTAGGGGCCGGCGCTGTACTCGAAGCGCTCGACGCCGTCCTGGATGCGCTCGGTGCGCCACAGCTTGACCGGGCCGACCTCCGCCGTTGTGTGGCAGTGGGTGCCGCCGCAGTACTCGACGTCGAAGAACTCCTTGTCCTCCAGGCCGTCCACGACCGGGCCGTGAATCATGACGACGCGCACGTCGCGGCCCTTGGGGATGCCGCCCTGCAGGAGGGTCAGGCCGTACTTCGCCTCGGCCTCCTCGCGCTTGAACCAGGTGCGGCTGACCTTGCGGCCCTCCAGCACGGTTTGGTTGGCGAGCTGCTCGATGGCGTTGACCTCCTCGCGCGTGGGGCGGCGGTAGTGCGTCATGTCGACGCGGGCGCAGTCGGCGTACTTCTGCGTGCCCGCCTGCCAGGAGTGCGGGCCGAGGACGCGGCGCACGCTCTGGTTCATGATGTGCGTCGCGGTGTGGCTGCGGGTGTGGTCCATCCGCAGCTTCCAGTCCACCTCGCCGTGCACGGTGGCGTTCGCGGGGATGGCCTCGCTCAGGTGGTGGATGGCGTGGCCGCCGTCCTTGGCCGTGGCGAGGACCTTGACCACGGCGCCGTCGAGGAGCTTGAGGACGCCCTGGTCGCCGGGCTGGCCGCCGGTCTCCGCGAAGAAGCAGGTCTTGTCGAGCGCGACGGCGGGCTTGCCGTCCACGACGCCGCTCCACAGCACCTTCGCGGTGAAGCTGCGCTTGTCCTGGTCCTTGTAGTAGAGCAGGTCGGTGGCCGGGACTGCGAGGTGCAGCCCCTTCTCCTTCGGCTTGGCGGCCTTGCCGTGGCGCGCGGCGACCACCATGTCGAAGTCGTCGGGGACCGTGATGGCGATGCCCATCTGCGCCGCCGCCTCCGCGACCTGGTTGGGGCCGAGGCCGTGCGAGTCGTAGAGGTCCACGAGGTCGTCGGTCGTGAGGCTCGGCTTCTTCTGGAGGGTGCGCTGCACGAGGCGCAGGCCCTTGTCGCGCGACTCGACGTAGCGGCCGGTCTCCAGCGCCATGATCTCCTGGGCGCGCGGGATGGCGGCCTTGAACTCGGGGAACTCCGCGAGCATCCGCTCCATGTTGGACGCCAGCAGGTCGCCGAGGGGCGTGGAGATGCCGAGGACCTCCATGAACCGCAGCGCGCGGCGGGTGACGAGGCGCATCAGGTAGCCGGCCTTGACGTTGGAGGGGACGATGCCGTCGCCCACCATGAACGACAGGCAGCGCAGGTGGTCCGCGAGGGCATACACGGATTCCACGGGACCCATGATTTCGTTGAGCTCCGCCACGGTGGTCTGGATGCCGTGCTTGGCCAGGCGCTTCACGACCTCCTCGCGCAGCCCGTCGAGCTTCTGGCCGATGTCGAGGTTGAGGATGCCCTGCACGCGGGCGTGCTCGGCGATGATGCGCTGCGCCTTCGCGTCGTCGCGCACCGGCGTCGTCGCGAGCCCCTTGAGCTGGCCCAGCGTGTCCGGGAACACGGTGTCGTACGCCGTCGGGGTGCCGGTGCTGGCCCACGCGAGGCGCTCCAGGCCCCAGCCGGTGTCGATGATGCGCATCGGCATGCGGCGGTAGGTCTCGCCCTTGATGACGTAGGTCGGCTCGCCGGCCGGGACGCGGGCCGGGTCGACCTCCTCCAGGCACATGAACACGAGCGTGGCGACCTCCAGGCCGCCCGCGAACACCTCCACCGCGGGGCCGGCGTTGCCGCCGCCGTTCCAGGTGCCCTCCTTGAACGTGATGCGCTTGCCGTCGAGGCCCAGGACCTTGGTCAGGAACTCGACGCCGTAGGCGACGCACTCCTCGGTCCAGTACTTCTCGCCGTACGCGGCCGAGTTGAACGCGTGGTGCCCCATCATCTCGAAGCAGGAGAAGTGGCGGCCCGAGCGCCCGATGTTGCTCAGGTCGTTGAGGCGGATGCAGGGCTGCGAGACGACCAGCGGGTTCGCCGGCGGCGGCACCTCGCCGGAAGTCACGTGCGGCTGGAAGTTCGCGATGCTCGCGATGTTGAGGTAGATGTCGTCGCGCCAGCGGGCGACCACGGGGTTGCGCGGCACCTTCTTGTGCCCCTTGCGCTCGAAGAACGACTGGAACGCCACGCGCATCTGCGCCACCGACAGCGGCTTCGTCGTCAGCGGGTTGCCCAGGAAGTCGTACTCGACGCAGTTGGAGTCGCCGCACAGCACGCGCTCCGCGTCCGTCGTCCAGAACGGGTCCTTGCACGTCGGGCAGATGCGCCGCTGGTAGCCGTTGTCGTGGAAGAACTTCAGGTCCAGCATCGCCGCCAGAGTCGGGTCCATCGCCATGCGTCAGGAGGGCGACCCCGCGGCATCGGATAAGCGGTGCGCCCGTCCCTGAACCGTAATCCCTGCGGAGGTCAGGTGGGCGCCAGCCCCAGCGCCACGGGGAACGCAAGGGTCACCACCGCCAGCAGGGCGTTGGCCAGGAGCCATGCGAGGGCGGCCACGCCGGGCTCCCGGCGCCAGACCCCGGCCGCGGCGACCAACGCGCCCAGCAGGAAAGCCCCAGCCAGGACGGGCGGCTCGTTGATGAAGACGGGGCGCGCGTAGCCTGCGGCGGTCAGCCCCGCGATGGCGACCAAGGTCGCGCCCAGCCAGACCGCGACGCCCCGCGCGGCGGCCGTCAGGGGAGCGAGCGTGACCTCCACGCGGCCGGCAGGCACCGCGCAGATTCGAGGCTTGCCGTTCGGCCGCTCAGTTCGGGTAGGCGCTGAACCGGGTGTAGACGAACGCCACGATTCCGAGGACCGCGAGCGCGGCGAGGGCCAATGCGATGACGGTGGCGCGGGCAAGCCGCTCCCGGCGCACGGCCCCGACGGCCGCCAGGCCCAGCGCGACGAGCAGGGCAACCCCCCATCCTTTGGCCAGCAGCGTGACGAACCGGTCCTGCGACCCGGAGGGGGCCCACAGGGCGGTGGTGAACTCCATGGCCACGAGGAGGACGGCCACGGCCACGGCGGCCCAGGAGGCGTGCGTCCAGGGCCGCGCTTGCTTGGGGGCGGGGATGGGGTCCATGCCGGCGCAGCGGCCCGGCGCCTCATGAACTAGGTGGGGACTTGGACATGGCCTCACGGTCGCGGGTGACGACGTTGGAAGCCATGCACGCTCCTTGGCGCGGCGCGGAGGTTCAGCCTCCTGCTCGTGGGCTATATCTGGAGCCAACGCCTCGGCAGGGCGTGGAAGGGCTGCCGGAGGGGCTGGACCCGCGCCTGGCCGCGCGCGCCGTGGCCGCCGCATCCTGGGTCCGCGCGCAGCGCGACGCCGGCCGCACGGTCACGGTCGTGCACCACATCGACGCCGACGGCGTGAGCGCGGGGGCCGTCGCCGCGACCGCGCTGGAGCGCGCGCAGGCCCCGTTCGTCCTCCTGCCCGTCAAGTCGCTGGACGACCACCACCTCGCAATCCTCCGCGCCGCGGCGCCGCAGGCCCTCTGGTTCTGCGACCTGGGCTCGACGGCCTACATGCATTTCCCGGCCACGCCGCGCCTCGTCTGCGACCACCACCAGTTGGTGCGCGACGGCAGCGAGGAGTCGTTCGCCCACCTGAATCCCCTGCTGGACGGCCTCGACGGGCACGAGGTTTCCGGCGCCGGCTGCGCCTACCTCGCCGCCGCCGCGCTGGATGCGCGCAACACGGACCTGCTGCCCCTCGCGCTCGTCGGCGCCACCGCCGACCGGCAGGACCGGCCCGCGCTGCACGGCACCAACGCGTTGCTGCTGCGCCACGCCGAAAAACTTGGCCTCGCGTCAGCCGCGCTTGACATCGCGTTCTTCGGCCCGCAGACGCGCCCGCTGCGCAAGTTCCTCAGCCTCGCGAACGAGCCGACGCTGCCCGGCATCACGGGCGACCCGCGCGCGGCGGAGCGGCTCTGCCTGCGCCTCGGCATCCCGCTGGAGCAGGAGGGCGCCGAGCGCACCTGGGGGATGCTGGAGCCGCACGAGCGCCTGGCCCTCCGCAGCGCCCTGGCGAACCACCTGCTGGACCTCGGCCTCGCCGCCGACGTGGAGCGCCTCGCCCGCCCCGTCGTGACGCTGACGAACGAGCCGGCGGGGCCGACGCGGGAACTGCAGGAGTTCGGCACCTTCCTCAACGGCACGGCGCGCTACGACCGCCCCGACGTCGGCATCGCGGTGGCGCGCGGCGACCGGGGCGCGGCCTACGCGGAGGCGCTGGACCTGCTGCTCGACCACCGCAAGCACCTGGCTGGCGCCCTCGACGCCTTCGCGCGCTCGGGCGTGCAGGAGCGGCCCAGCCTCCAGTGGGTCCACCTGCGCGGCGCGGTGCGCGACACGGTCGTCGGCATCGTGGCCGGCATGGCCCTCGGCGGCGCGCTGGAGCTGCGCAAGGACCGGCCCCTCGTGGCGTTCGCGTGGACGCCGGACGGCCGCACCAAGGTCTCCAGCCGCGCGCCGAACGAGGTTCGGGGCCGCATCGACCTGAGCGTCGTGATGCGTGAGGCGGCGGCCGCCGTCGGTGGGCAAGGCGGCGGGCACCCGGGCGCAGCGGGGGCGACGATTCCACGCGGGGCCGAGGACGCGTTCCTGGCCGCCGCCGAACGGGTGCTGGAGGCCCAGTTGGGCATCGTGGCGGCGCCTGCGCCGGCCTGGGCTCCAAAGAAAAGCGGCCAGACGCGCCTGCTGCCGTTCGCCTGACCAGTCTCAGGCGTCGGCGTGCGGGACCGTGAACGAGAAGCGGCTGCCCTTCCCGGGGCCGTCGCTCTGCGCCGTGATGGTGCCGCCCTGGCGCTCGACGATGCCCTTGCTGATGTAGAGCCCGAGCCCGCTGCCGGGGCGCGCCGCCTCGTGCACCTGCGTGTAGGGCTGGAACAGGCGGGCCGCCTGCGCCGCCGTCAGCCCGACCCCGGTGTCGGCCACGCTCACCTCGATGCCGGCCGCGACGTCGCGCGTGGCCAGTTCGATGGCGCCGCCGGGGGGCGTGAACTTGAGGGCGTTGCTCACGAGGTTGAACAGCACCTGCTCGGTGCGCTCGGGGTCGGCCAGGGCGGGGCGGCCGGCGTCGTGGCCGAGCGCGACGCGGAGCCGGTGGCCTCCCTCGCCGGCCTGGAGCCGGAAGGTCTGCTCGACGTGGCGCACCAGGTCCCCGAGGTCGGTGCGGCGCGGGGCGACCTTGAGGTGGTCGCTCTGCAGGCGGGCCGCGTCGAGCAGGTCCTTGATGATGCGCTGGAGCCGCGTGAAGTTGCGCCCCACCAGCTCGAAGCTCGCCTCGCGGCCGGGGTCGTGGTTGGCGCGGCGCAGCGCCGCCACCTGGAGCTGGATGGGCGTGAGCGGCGTCGCCAGCTCGTGCGCGGCGTTGTTGATGAAGCTGGTGCGGAACTCGTTGACGGCCTGCAGGCGGGCAATCTCGGCCTGCTGGCGCACCTCCTGGTCCTTCGCCGCCTCCGCCAGCTTGCGGAAGGTGAGGTCGCGGATGGTCGCCACGCGGGCGGGCTTGCCCTGGAACTGCGTCGTGCGGCCGGAGATCTCGGCGGGGAACTTGCTGCCGTCGCGGCGCAGGCCCAGCACCTCGTAGGGCGTCGGGTCGTTCGTTTGCACGTGGCGGATGACGTCGGCGCGGCTCTCCGGCGCGGCGCACTCGACGGCGGACATGCCGATGACCTGCTTGCGCTGGACGCCGAGCATGCGCGCGAACGCCTCGTTGCACTCCACGATGCGGCCCTCGACGTTGATGAGCACGCCCTCGCCGGCGCTGTCGCTCAGGATGCGGAAGCGCTCCTCGCTCTGGCGCAGGCTCTCCTCCGCGCGGCGCAGCTCCGTGATGTCGCGCAGGCTCCACACCCGGCCGATGAGCTGGCCGCCCGCCTGCTGCGGCCGCGACGAGCGTTGCAGGGTCCGCCCGTCGCGCAGGTCGACGGAGTCGAGGGTGGAGGCGGCGGGGTTGGCGTAGGCCTGCGCGGTGAGGGTGCGGAAGGCGGCGGGGTCCGCGCACTGGGCGGCGCTGAACGCCAGCATGGCGTCGCGGTCCCTGGTCTCCAGGAGGGCGGCAGGCATGCCCCAGAGGCGGCCGAACTGCTGGTTGACGTGCAGGATTCGGCCCTGGCGGTCCACCGCGAGGATGCCGTCCGCCGTCGCCTCCAGCGTGGCCTCCAAGGCCGCCAGCAGGGCATCCCTCTCCCCCACCGCGGTCACCGAACGGCTTGCCTGCACCATTTCCAATCGCACCGCCGCGCTATTTCAAGGTGCAGAGGACAGTCCATATACCTCCCGCAGGCCCCGCCCGAAGGCGCCTGCGACAGGATGCCCGCCTCGTTTGCGGGGGGCGAGGGGAAGAGTCCCCAAGTCCCTCCCCCACTCCTGCACCCTGAACAGACCCTTTTTTACGAAGTTCTGACCATTCCCGGCTGATGACAACCACCGTGGGCATCAAGACGCCCGAGGGGATCGTCCTGGCCACCGACCGCCGCGCCACGATGGGCTACTACGTCGCGGACAAGGACGTCGTGAAGATCGAGCCCCTGGACGGCGACTCCGCCATCACCATCGCGGGGTCGGTCTCGCAGGCGCAGTCCTATGCCCACATGCTCCGCCTCAACCTCGAGTACACCAAGGGCCGCCGCGGCTGGGGCCTCTCGCCGCAGGAGCTGGCCAAGATGGCCGCCTACAGCATCCAGCGCGCCGGCGGCATCTACGGCCAGTTCATCCTCGCCACCCGCGGCCAGGACGGCGCCCACCTGTGGGACGTCGGCGGCGACGGCTCCCTCATCCCCAAGCGCGACTACACCGTCACCGGCTCCGGCACCGGCCCCGCCGTGGGCGTCCTGGAGTCCGCCGACTGGGGCAAGGTCAAGGGCATGAAGGAGGCCACCGAGCTGGCCAAGCGCGCCGTCCGGGCCGCCACCCAGCGCGACGTCGCCTCCGGCAACGGCCTCGTGGTCTACACCCTCCCCAACGAGGGCGAGTACAGCCTGAAGACCTACACCTTCAACCAGGAAGTCGTCGAGGACACGGAGGTGCCCCAGTGAAGCCAACCGTGGACACCGCCTACCTCCACTTCGACGAGACCGGCAGCATCCCGGCCATCAAGTACGCCCGCATCACCCTCGGGATGGGCCTGCCCATCATCGCGGCCCGCAACGACCGCGAGGTCATCGTCGCCACCGTCAACCGCGACGGCAACCCCCTCTACAACAACGCCGACAAGATGGTCCGCGTCAGCCGCGACTGCGTCGTGCTGGTCACCGGCCACGGCGGCGACACCAACCAGGTGCGCCAGCTCCTGCGCGACCTGGCAGTCAACCACAAGTTCGTCCTCGGCAGCGAGGTCAGCCCCAAGGAGGTCAGCCTCGCGCTGTCCGACTACCTGCACCAGCTCGGCATGAGCTACCGCCGCCCCCTCGGCGTCGGCATCATCGTCGCCGGCTTCGACCGCCACGGCCAGGACCCCGTCGTCTACCACTGCGACGTGGACGGCAACGCCACCGACCGCGTCGGCATCGCGCTGGGCAAGGAGTCCAGCCAGGCCGAGCACGTGCTGCAGGACGGCATGCGCGGCAAGGGCAAGAAGCTCGAGGAGGTCGTGCGCGCCGCCGCCGAGGCGACGCTGAAGGGCATGAAGGAGTCGAACGTGGACCTGGGCAACCAGCAGTTCCGCATCGACGTCGTCGTGCTGAAGCCTGCCGCCTAGGCGACTCCAAGGACTCCAACGCCGTCTGAGCCGTTCGCTCGCTTCAAGTAGGAGGGTCCCGCATCCCGCCGCAGGGATGCTGATGCAGGGCTACACGTCGCGGGTCCTGGCCTTCGCCGCCACCGTGCTGGGCTTCGTCGGGCTGGCGGTCACGCAGGCCGGCGGCCCCGTGGTCGTGGCCGGCCTCGCCGTCGCGGCGCTCGCGCTGCTCGGCCTGCTGGCCCTCACCTGGCTCGCCACCGACACCCGCTTCGCCACCGTGCACGGCGAGACGGTCGAGGAGCCGACGGGCAACCCCGACTTCGAGTACGCCGAGCCCGACATGTTTCCCCAGGAGGAGAACGAGGGCACGGAGGAGGAGTGGGCGCAGGGCCTGCCCGAGCCGCCCGCCTCCGAGGAGCCGGTCATCGACCTCGACTCGCCGCTCCAGCGCGCCCTCGCCGGCCTGCCGCCCAAGCCCGCCGCGCCGGGCCGCTACTCCCCCCGCATGCCCGTCATCCCCGAGGACGAGGCGGAGGACGAGCCGGTGCGCCGCGCCCGCCGCCTCGTGCCCTCCGGCCAGACCCTGGGCGAGAAGCGCGACGCCGCCCGCAAGGCCAAGGCGCGGCCCCCGCCGGAGGACATGGAGTTCACGGTCGTGCCCGCCCCAACCCGCGCCGCCCGCCCCGCCGTGGCCCCGTCCGAGAAAATCCCGCTCGCCGTGGCCCGTGTGGCGGGGAAGGGTCCCGTGCCCGCCGACCTCGCGCGCGGCAAGTGCAGCGGCTGCGGCACCCTGCTGTGGGCGCCCAAGGCACGGCCCCTGAGCCTGCGCTGCCCGCAGTGCGACAAGATCACGCTGTTGCGCTGACGGCCGAACGGCTCGCTGCCACGCCAGACCGAGCCGCCTAAACGCCGCAGCCCCCTGCCCAGCGCGTGCCCGTCCCCACCGTCCAGGTCACGTTCGACGTCCGCAAGCCGGCGACGCACCTCGTGCAGGTGACGCAGCGCTTCCCCGCCGCGCCCGAGGCGACGCGCCACTTCCGCATGCCGGCGTGGATTCCCGGCAGCTACAAGATCCGCGACTTCGGCCGTCACGTGCAGGACCTGACCGCCCGCGTCGCGGGGGCGCCCGCGCAGGTGGAGCAACTGGGCAAGGACGAGTGGGCCGTCGCCGGCACCGCAAACCGCGCCGTGGAGCTGCGCTTCTCCGTCTACGCCCGCGAGCTGACGGTGGACACGAGCCACGTGACGGCCGACCACGCGCACCTGTTCCCGGGGACGCTCGCGCTCTACGACGCGCGCAGCCGGGGCCTGCCGCACAAGCTCACCCTGCGGATGCCGACGGGTTGGCGGGCCTGGACCGGGCTCGAGACTGCGGCACAGGACGGGCGGCTCGCGGTCGCGGACGACTACGACCACTTGGTCGATTGCCCGCTGGAGTGCGGGCCGCCCGCCTCCTACCACGTCAGCGCGTTCGATGTGCGCGGCGTGCGCCACCGCCACGTGGTCTGGCAGCCGCCGCGCGGCGTCGACTGGGTGCGCATCGACCGCGACATGGCGGCGCTCTGCAAGGAGGCCGTCAAGGTCTGGGGCGAGGTGCCGTACGCGCACTACACGTTCCTGACCCACGTGGCGCAGGAGTACGGCGGCGGCCTGGAGCACCGCAACAGCACGGTCCTCGGCGCCGACCCGACGCACTTCCAGAGCGACGAGAAAATCCAGACGCGGTTCCTGCCGCTTGTCGCGCACGAGTTCTTCCACGCCTGGAACGTGAAGCGCGTCCTGCCCGCCGCGTTCCAGCCCTACGACCTGCAGCGCGAGTCCTACACGGGGCTGCTGTGGCTGTTCGAGGGCTTCACCAGCTACTACGAACTGCCCATCCTGCACCGCGCCAAGGTCGTGGACGCCGACGCGTTCGGCAAGATGGTCGGCGAGGACCTGGAGGCCTACGCCAAGGCGCTCGGCCGCAAGCGCACCAGCGTCGCGCAGGCCAGCCGCCTCGCGTGGAGCCTGCTCTACCAGCCGTTCGAGCACAACGTCAACCGCAACGTCAGCTACTACGCCAAGGGCATGTGGGTCGCGCTCTGCCTGGAGGCGGAGTTGCGCCGCCGCGGCGTCCCCGACGGCCTCGACGCGGTGATGCGGCACCTGTGGCGCAAGCACGGCCGCACCGGCGTCGGCGTCACCGAGGAGGCGTTCCCCGACATCGTCGAGCAGGCAACGGGCCTCGACCTGCGCGCCAAGCTCGGCCACTGGATCGAGGGAACGCAGGAGTTGCCCATCGACCAGGCGCTCAAGACCCTGGGCTGGGACGTCCGGCGCGAGCGCAAGGACCCGAAGGCCAAGCTCGGGCTCGGCGTCGAGTTCAAGCCGCCGCACACCACGGGCGGCGCCACGGTCATCGCGCGCATCTGGGAGGACATGCCGAGCTTCCAGGTCCTCCAGCCCGACGACGAAATGGTCGCCGCCGAGGGCTACAAGTGGCGGCCGGAGCAGTTCCGCGACCAGGCCAACACCCGGAAGGCGGGCGATGCGATGGAGGTCGTGGTGTTCCGCGAGGGCCGCCTCCGCACGCTCAAGGTCCCGCTCGCGGAGATGCCGCCTGACAAAATCGTCGTCCGGCCGCGCAAGGGGAACGCCGCCGCCACCAAGCGCCGCAAGGCGTGGCTCGGCGAGGGCAAGATGCCCCCGAAGAAGGGCGCAAAAGGCAAAGCCAAGCGCGCGAGCAAAACCAAGGCCGGCGAGGCGACGCGCCTCCCGCCGCGCGGCCGCCACACGCGCTACTGAGCGAAGCGCGCGAAGACCCGGTCCAGCACCTCAACGGCCTGCGCGAGCTCCGCGAGGCTCGCGCGCTCCTCCGGCGTGTGGTCGAGGCTGGCGTCGCCCGGCCCGTACGCGGCCATCGGGACGCCGGGGAACCACTGCGCGAGGTGGTTGAAGTCGGCCGTGCCGGTCTTGTGCTTCAGGCGCGGCTCCAGCCCGCCGGCGCGCAGGCTGGCCAGGAACGCGGCGACGAGGGGGGTCTTGCGCTCCGCGACGTGCGGAGCGAGGGCTTCCGTCACCTGGAGCGCGGCCCCGTGCCGCTGGGCGATGGCCCCGACGCGGGCGGCAACGGTTTCTGGCGCGGCGCCGGGAGGGAGCCGGATTTGCAGCGCGGCCTCCACCTCGTCGGCGAGTCCGTCGTGCCGCGACGCAATGCGGTCGAGGCGGCCTTGCAGAGTGGCGAACCCGTCCGCGAAAGCAAGCTCCCGCCGCACCTCCTGCCACGCGTCGAGGAAGGTCTCGATGGCGCCGGGACCGGGGTGCCCACCGTGCCGCACCGGCGCGCGCAGGGAGAGCGTGCCGCGCAGGATGCCCTTGTAGCCCAGAGTGAGGCCGTCGGCGCCGCTTGGCTCGCCCACGACAATCCAGTCCGGCCGCTCGCTGCGGTCGAGGGCCTTGGCGCCACGCGAATCGCCTTCCTCGCCGACCGCGCCGACGATGCGGATGCGCGCCTCTGCGTCGAGGTGGCGCCGCGCCGCGCAGTAGGCAGCGACCAGCGGACCCTTCGCATCGACGCTGCCGCGCCCCCAGAGAACGTCTCCCTCACGCCGCACCGGGATGGCACCAGGAATGGTATCGATGTGGCCGACGAAGAGCAGCAGCCGCGGACCGTTCCCCGCCTCGGCGATGAAGTTGCCCGCCGCATCGGTCGTGACGCGGAACCCGTCGGTGCGCGCCTGCCCCTGGAGGAACGCGACCGCCTCGGCCTCCTGGCCCGTGGGGCTCGGGATGTGCACCAGCGCCTCCAGCAGTTCGTCCGGCCTCATGCCAACGCCGTCTCCAGCGCAGCAAGCCCTTCCTCAAGTTGCGCGTCGGGGACCGTCAGCGGCGGCAGCAGCCGGACGCCCGTCGTGCCGCCCGCCAGAGCGAGGATGCCGGAGCCAGAGAGCGCTTGCAGGACTGGCTGGGGCCGAACGCGCAGGTCAACGCCGAGCATGAGTCCCGCTCCCTCGACGCCGCGCACGTTGGGGAGGTCGAGGCGACGCAGGCGAGCAAGGGCCAACTCGCCCAAGCGAGCCGCGCGCTCGGCCAAGCGTTCGCTCTCCAGCACCTTGAGCACGGCGCTCCCGGCGGCGCAGGCAAGCGGGTTGCCTCCGTAGGTCGAGCCATGTCCCGCTGGGGGAAGCTTCGCCGCAAGCTCGGCCGTCGCGGAACAGGTCCCAATGGGCACGCCGCCCGCGAGGCCCTTGGCAAGCACCACGGCATCCGGAACGACGTCGGCGGCGAGGAAGCGCCCCGTGCGGCCGACGCCGGACTGGACTTCGTCGTGGATGAGGACTGCGCCCGTGTCGGTGGCGATGTCGCGCGCGGCTCGCAGAAACTCGCGGGTCGCTGGGCGGACGCCGCCCTCGCCCTGCACCGGCTCCAGCAGGATTGCGGCGGTGTCCTGCGTGGCGGCGGACTTCAGGGCCTCGGCGTCGTTGAGGGGCACGAAATCGGTCTGGGGCAGCAAGTGCGCGACAGGCGCTCGGAACTCGGGCCGGTGCGTGCCGGCAAGAGCGCCGAGGGTGCGGCCGTGGAACGCACGCTGCATCGCGACGATGCGGGTGCGTCCCGTCGCGGCGGCCGCGAGCTTGAGGGCGCACTCGACGCCCTCCGTGCCTGAGTTGGCGATGAAGGTCCGCTCCAGCGCGGGCGGAAGCTGGGCGTGCAGCCGGTCCAGGAACTCGGCGCGCACTCCGCTCTGCACCGACTGGGCGACGTGCAGCAAACGTCCGGCCTGCGCCTGGACCGCAGTAACGACCTCGGGGTGGTTGTGGCCGACGAGCGCGACGCCGTGGCTCGCCCCGCCGAGGTCGAGCCAGCGGCGGCCCTCCGCGTCCCACAACTCGGTGTTGCTGGCGCGCTCGGCGACGATGGACTTGGCTGGGAACGAGCGCAGGAAGCGCGCCTCGCCGCTCACGAAATCACCGTGCCGCGGCCGGCCAGCGCGTCGCGCACCGGGTGCTCGCCGTTCGCGGAGCCGAGGACGACGCGACCCACGCCGCCGGCCAGGGCCTCGCGCACGCCGAGGAGCTTCTTCTTGAAGCGGCCCTGCGCGAAGCCTTCGAACGCCTCCAGGCCGTCGCGCGGGATGCTCGCCACCAGGGTCGCGGGGTCCCCGACGTCGCGCAGCAGGCCGGGGACGTTGCTGAGGTTGAGGTAGTCGCGGGCGCCGAGGCTTGCCGCGATGATTGCCGCCGCGCGGTCGCCGTCGACGTTCACCGCCTCGCCGGTGTCCGCGAGCGCCGGCAGGGTCACGACCGGATGATAGCCGTTCGCGAGCAGGAGGCGCAGCAAATCGGTGTTGACGGTGTGAACGCGGCCGGTGTGGTCGTCCTTGAGCAGGAACTTGCGGCCGCCCTCGACCACGCGAACGGCCTCCTTGCGGGCAGCGCGCAGAAGGGCCCCATCGACGCCCGAGAGCCCGACCGCGTTGACGCCGAGGGCCTGTAAACGGAGCACGAGGTCGCCGTTGATGCGGCCGCGATACACCATCTGGATGAGACCGATGGTCTGCGGGTCGGTGACGCGGCTGGAGTGGCCGCTCGGACTGGTCACGAAGCGTGGCGCGTGGCCGAGGCGGCGGCTCACTTCGTCCAGTTCCGCATTGCCGCCATGCACGAGGACCCAGGGCACGCCTTCGCGCGCGAGGCTTGCAAGGTCGACGAGCGTTGGCTGCGGGTCGATGCCGGCGGCGCCGCCGAGCTTCACGACGAGCATCCCACCCGACGAATCCGTCGTCTCCGTAGAATCCGTGGTTCGGTTGGTCGGCATGGCTACACCGGGTGGAGCGGCAGGGCGGTCAGGCCCGCCGTCTCCGGCAGGCCGAGGGCGACGTTCATCGACTGGACCGCCGAGCCGGCGGCGCCCTTGCCGAGGTTGTCGATGGCGCACGTTGCGACGATGCGTCCTTGCTCGCCGGGCTGGGCGTGGAACGACACGTCGGCGAGGTTGCTGCCCGCGACCAGGATGGGGTCGGGGCCGCGGTGGATTCCTTGGCGCTCCTTGACGATGCGGACGAACGGCTCGTCCTGGTACTGCGCGCGGTAGGCCTTCCACAGCGTCTTCTCGTCCGGCGCGGGGCCGGGCAGCAGGACGTGGCAGGTGGACAGCACGCCGCGCACCAGCTCGACGGCGTGGACGGAGCAGTGCGGCGTGGCGCCGGTCTCCTGCGCGACCTCGGCGGCGTGGCGGTGCTCGGTGGGCGCGTAGAGGCGGTGGCTGCGGCTGCGCTCGGGGTGCATCGCGGCGGGGGTCACTTCCGCCCCGGCGGCGCTGGAGCCGATCTTGCCGTCGGCGACGACGCGGGCGCCTTCCAGCAGGCCGGCGCGGGCCAGCGGAAGGAGGGCCAGGGTCGTGGCGGTGGCGAAGCAGCCGACGCCCGACACGAGGCTCGCGCCTTTCAGTTGGGAGCGGCGCGTCTCTGGCAGGCCGTAAACCGCGCGCGACAGAAGGTCGGGTGCCGTGTGCGGCACGCCGTACCAGGACGCGTAGGCCGCCGCGTCGCGCAGGCGGAAGTCGGCGGAGAGGTCCACCACCAGGCGGCCCTCGCGCAGCAGGCCGGGCACCGCCTTCATGCCCTCGGTGTGCGGCGTGCAGGAGAACACGACGTCGGCGTCGGGCAGCTCGTTGCGGGGAACGAACTTCAGGTCGGTCGCGCCGCGCAGGTTGGGGTGGGCGCGGTGCAGCGGGTCGCCCGCGAGTTTTGCGCTCGTCGCTCCCACGACCTCGACGTTCGGGTGGCGCAGCAGCAGGCGCAGCAGTTCGCCGCCCGTGTAGCCGGAGGCGCCGTGGATGGCGGCGGTGACGCGGCGGCTCATCGTTTGGCCTCACACACAGCGTGCCGAACAATCAGACCAGGGATGTCGACGCCCGTGGGCGCGACGGAGTTGCGGAACTCCATGGTGTGGTTGATTTCGTGGACCGTCAGGCCGTCGCGCGTCTCCATCAGGTCGAGGGCGAGGACGCCGCCCCCGACCGCAGCCGCCGCCTTGAGGCAAAGCTCGTCCAGCTCGGGCGTGACGGGGCACACGCTTGCCTTCCCGCCGCGCGCGGTGTTGGTGATCCAGTGCGGCGAGTTGCGCCAGATGGCGGCGACGGTGCGCTCGCCCACGACGAAAGCGCGCAGGTCGCGATGCAGGCCGTCCGCGCCCGTCTTCTCCACGTATTCCTGAAGATAGTACACCTGTTGCACCGGGTTCGGAAGCTGCTCGCGGTGCTCCAGGATTTGCTCGGCCTCGCGGCGGGAGTCCACGCGCGCGACCATGCGGGCCCACGACCCCTGCGTCGGCTTGATGACGGCGGGGTAGCCCAACTGGTCGAGCGCTGCGAGGGCAGCTTCGGGCTCGAACGCGACCTTGGTGTTCGGGGTCGGGACGCCGGCGCGGCGCAGGCGCAGGCTGGTCTCGGTCTTGTCGCCGCACGCCGCCGCCACCTCGTAGGGGTTGACGGCGGGGATGCCGTGCGCGCGGCAGAAGCGCAGGATGTAGAGGCTGCGCGTGTAGCTGACCGAGCGCTCCAGCACGGCGTCGTAGGGCAACGCGCCCGGGTCGAGGTCCAACACGAGGCTGTCGTCCTGCACCGGCTCCAGCGTGACGCCCTGCTTCTCCGCCGCGTCCAGCAGCATCTTCTCCTCGACGCGGGCGCGGCTGTAGACCATCCCGATGCGCATGCGCCTACTCGCCCCAGTCTTCCTGCACGGCGGGGGCGAGCTGGACGACGAGCGGCTGGAGGCTCACGACCTCGAGCTCGGCGCTGCACCCTGGGCAATCCACCAGCTCGCCAGCGAGGGCGGGGCGGATGCGCAGGGCGGCGGCGCACTCGGGGCATTCGACGGGCTCGGGGAGAGGCGCGGGGGGTTGCTGGAGGGCTTGGGTCATGGGCAGCACGCTGCGAACCCAGCCGAAATCCTGCGAAAGATAAGGATGATTGCAACTTTTCGTAGGAAACCAGTAGCGTTTCTACGGTTTCAGCGAACGCGGAACTCTTGCAGCCACCCGTCGAAGCGCGCCCGGCTCGCCTCCAGCGCAGCCTTGGGGTTGCCGGCGGCAGGGATGGGGGCGACCGCGCCCTTGTCGGCCGGCAGCGGGTGGCTGAGGTCGTGGAACGTCGGGCGCTGCGCCTGGAACAGCAGGCCCGTCGGGACCTTGCTGCGGTCGTTGGCCACGCGCATCGCTGCGTCCCAGTCGGCGGCGTCGTGGCCAGCAAGCGGGGCGGCGTTCTCCTTGAACCAGTCGTAGGTGTTGACGAGGTTGTAGGTGACGCACGGGCTCTGGACGTTGATGAACGCGAAGCCCTTGTGCCGGATGCCGCTCTCGATGAGGCCGACGAGCTGCTTCTGGTCCGCAGAGTAGCCCTGCGCAACGAACGTCGCCCCCGCCGAGAGCGCGAGGGCCAGCGGGTTGAGCGGCGCCGCGAGCGGCCCCAAGGGGCTGGCCTTGGTGTGCATCTCCGTCGGCGAGGTCGCGGAGGTCTGGCCCTTCGTGAGGCCGTAGACCTGGTTGTCCATGACGATGTAGGTGATGTCGACGTTGCGGCGCGCCGCGTGCAGGAAGTGCGACAGGCCGATGCCGAAGCCATCCCCGTCGCCGCCCGCCGCCAGAACCGTAAGGTCGGGGTTCGCCACCTTGACGCCCGTCGCGAGCGGCAGGACGCGGCCGTGGATTCCGTGGATGCCGAAGGTGCGGAAATAGGCCGTGATGTTGCCGCTGCACCCGATGCCCGTCGCGAGGACGGTGCGATTGGGGTCGAGCGCGAGGTTGGCGGCCGCCTTCTGCATCGCGGTCAGCACGCCGAAGTCGCCGCAGCCGGGGCACCAAATCGGGTCCTTGCCCTTGAAGTCCTTGAACGTGAGCGGCTGCTGCGCGGTGGGCGCGGCCTGGGAGGCGGGCATCATCGCAGCCCCTCCGGGTAGGGGCCCGCTGCGGCGAACTTGCCGAACAGCGCCCCGAGGACGATGGAGAACATCCCGACGCCGCCGATGACGAAGCCCGTCATCGGGCTCGCGCCCCAGCCCATCGCGGCGCCGACGAGGATGAGGACCAGGCCGAGCGGCATCAGCACGAGGCACCAGGTCCACATCTTGCGCTTCCACGCCGCGAGCGCGGGGGACACCGCCTCGGCCTCGTCGCTCATCGCTGCACCGCCGCGAGGACCGCGTCGCTTGCGATCGTGCGCCCGTCGAACTGGAGGACGGAGGTCATGCGGCCATGCAGCGGCAGCTCGGAGCGGATGAGGCGGGCCAGTTGGGCGAACGCGTTGGCCTCCACCACGTAGATGGGCGCGCGCTCGCCGACGGCGGCCTGGAACGCCTCGCGCGGGAACGGCCACAGCAGCCGCACGCCTACGACGCGGGCCTTCATGCCCTTGCGCAACAGGCGGTGGCTCGCCTCGCGGCACGCCTCCACCGTCGAGCCCCACGCCACGAGGATGACGTCGGCGTCGTTGGCGGACGCGCCCTCGACGACCAGCGGCGTGTGCGCCTCCGCGACGATGGCCTGCATGCGGTCGAGGCGGCGCTGCACCATCCGCACGCGCGTCGCGGGGTCCTCCGTCGTGAAGCCGTTCGGGCTGTGCTCCGTCGAGTTGCTGTAGTAGCGCCCGCCTTCCTCGCCGGGGAGGGCGACGCGGTGCGGCTCGGCGCCGGAGTCGCCGTAGGCGTTGTAGTCGGGCGCCCAAGCGTTGCTGCCAGGCTTGGCGGGGTTGGGGCCGCGCGGCTCGTGGCGCGCCGCCTCCGCCGCCATGTCGAAGGGAAGGACCGCCTGCTTGAACAGGCTCGCCTGCTGGTCGAGGGCGACGAACGCCGGGCAGCGGAAACGCTCGGCTAGCCGGAACGCCTCGCTCGTGGCGTGGAACGCGTCCGCGACGTCGACGGGGGAGAGCACGACGCGCACGAACTCGCCGTGGCCCCCATGGACCATCTGCCACAGGTCCTCCTGCGCGTGCTTCGTCGGCATCCCCGTGCTGGGGCCCGGCCGTTGGCAGTCGACGATGACGCACGGCGTCTCCGCGCTGCCCGCCAACCCGATGGCCTCCGTCATCAGCGACAGGCCCGGACCCGAGGTCGCGGTGAGCGCCTTCGCGCCCGAGAAGCCCGCGCCGACCAGGATGTTGACCGCCGCCAGCTCGTCCTCCATCTGGAGCGCCGTCCCCCCAAGCAGTTGCAGGCGCGGCGTGAGATACTCCAGGATGTCGCTCGCAGGAGTGATGGGGTAGGCCGCAGCGACGCGGCAGCCCGCAGCCAGAGCGCCAAGAGCAGCGGCCTCGTTGCCGGACAGGAACAGGGCCGGCGCGTGCGACGGCGTCGGCGTGGCGAAGCGCGGCTCGTTGCCGAAACGCGCGGCGGCCTCGAGGTGGCCCGCCTTCATCGCGGCCAAGTTCTGCTCCGCCACCAACTCGCCCTTGCTGCCAAACTGCTCACGGATGGAGTGACCCAGCGTCTCCAGGTCAACGCCCAGCAGCGCCGCGGACGCGCCAAGCGCGACCATGTTCTTCGCCTTCGGCAGCCCCGCCTTCTGCGCCAGCGCAGTGAACGGGAACAACTGCACCTCGTAGCCCGACTTCGGCACGAACCCCTCCGCCGCACCCTCGTCGAGCAGCAGCAGCCCGTCCGCGTGCATCCGCGCATCGATGCGGGGCAGCACCGTGCCGTTGAACGCGAGCGCCAAATCCACGCGCTCCGGCGGCACAAGGCGGCCATCCGCCGTCAGGCGCACCGTGAACGTCGTGTCCCCACCCCGGATGCGGCTCGGGAAATCCCGCTGCGTCGTCGGCCGGTACCCAAGCGCCGCCAAGGCACGCGCGAACGTCTCGCCACCCGACTCAAGGCCCTCGCCCGCAGTGCCCGCGATGAGCCACGCGACGCCGTGCCTGTCCATGCCGCCGCCACCTGGAGCGCTCCCAAGAACGCTTGGGTCAAGACACCGTCCGGCCACCGTCGCGTTCATATCATGGACCCCTGTGCGACAAAATGCGCGGCACCGGGAGCCGCACCATTCCAGCGGGGTGGGGTAGCCAGGAAATCCCGACGGGCTCATAACCCGTAGACCGATAGTTCAAATCTATCCCCCGCTACTTCATCGGCTCGGCATAGAACGTTCGGTTAATCTCGAATGTTTCAAGAAGGGCCGGCGCGTCAACGCTCCGTCCTGGGTG
>JAXDQP010000078.1:0-50653 GCA_034667745.1 Thermoplasmata archaeon | reverse complement strand
AGCCATGCACGCGCTCGAGACGATGACGCCGTGGGACTTCCACGTCATCCGCGCCGCCCTCGGCCAGGGCAGCGGCTCCGAGTCCCCCGGCTTCCGGCAAATCCAGCAGAAGGCCCCCGCGCTGTGGCCCAAGGTCGAGGCGCTCCTGGCCCGCCGCAAGGTGGACATGCTCGCCGCCTACACCAACCCCGCCAAGCACGCCGACCTCGTGCGCCTGCTGGAGAACCTCACCGACTTTGACATGTTCTTCCACGTCTGGCGCCTCAACCACCTCGCGATGGTCAAGCGCGTCATCGGCCGCGACGTCAAGAGCCTCAAGGGCTACGCCGTCCACCAGCTCGAGACCGACGTGCAGGGCATGCTGTGGCCCGCCCTGTGGAAGGTCCGCAACCTCATCACCGAGAAGGCCGGCACGAGTCCGCCGTAGCGCCCGAAGCCTTCTCATACGCCGGTTCATGGAGAGTCGCCCTTGGAGTTCGACGTTTTCTTCTCCATCTCGCAGACCCCCGTGGATGGCGCCTGCCCGGACGAGGCCGGCATGTTCCGCAACTTCCTGGAGCAGGCGGAGGCGGCGGACCGGCTCGGCTACGGCGTGGCGTGGGTGGCGGAGAGCCACCTGAGCAGCGAGGTGCAGAAGCGCAACCGGCAGCCCGTGGTGCCGCACTGGCAGGGCGAGGTGGGCCTGAACTGCGACATCCTCCAGCTCGCGCAGGCGGTCTTCCGCCGCACGCGCCGCATCGAGGTCGGCTCGGCCGTGATGAACATCCTGTGCAACGGCGGCCCGGTGGCGCACGCCGAGCGCATCGCCTTCTTCCTCGCCCTGCACGGCCTCGACCCGGCCGAGCGCCGGCGGCTGCACGTGGGCTTTTCGGCGGGCCGCTTCGACTTCATGAACCGCGCCTACGGCATCGAGCCCACGACGCCGACGGAGCGGGCGCTGCCGCACGGGCTGTGGAAGGGCAAGGTGTTCGACGAGGCCGCCGAGGTCTTCGCGCGCCTGCTGGCGGGGGAGACGCTCTGCTCCGGCGACGTCCCCGCGCGCTCGGTTTCCCGCGCCGACTTCCGCAGCGACGGCGACTGGCACGCTGCGGTGGCGGCCGCGCGCGCCGAGGGGACGCTCTCCCGGGACGGCGCCAGCATCGCGCTGCCCAAGCGCTTCGTGTTCGAGCACCTGAAGCTCGTGCCGCAGGAGTTCCGCCGCGACCTGCTCCAGCTCGTCGTCGGCAGCCACGACCCCGCCGTGCACGCGCTCGTCAACCGCTTCCTGCCGGCGCACGTCGCGAACCTGAGCATCACGCCGGCGCCCGTCATCGACGCCACGCACCAGCGCATGGCCAAGGCGTTCCACCCGGCGGGCGGGCCGTGGAAGCGCTCCAACATGCCGCGCACGGTCCTTGTCTTCCTCAACGAGGAGCCCGGCCTCTCCCCCGCGCAGCGCACCGCGGCAGCCACGGCGGAGGCCAAGAAGGCGCTCGCCGCCTACTGGAGCGCGCTCGACGGCACGCTCGACCCGAAGAAGGTCGATGGCGCCTCCGACAACGCCGTCATCGGCACCGCGCACGAGGTCGCCGAGCAACTGCGGGCCCGGTACCACCCCGACGACCGCCTGATGCTCTGGTTCGACTTCTTCAACCACGACTCGGCGCGCGTCGTGCGCAACATGGAGGCGTTCATGCAGAAGGTGGCGCCGCTGCTGCGCGGGAAGGAGGTCGCCGCATGAGCCGCCCCGCCAAACCTCGGGTTGCGCGGAGGCCGCGGATTCAACCTTCAGCCGCGAAATCCGTGCAATCCGCGGTTTCGTCGGCGAGCCACATCCAGTCCGGCCCCAGCGCGGCGATGTACCCCAAGAGCCCGCTCGGCGAGAAGGAGAAGGACATCCCCACCGGCCGCGACGTGGAGTGGGAGCCGCTCGTCGACTACCGCCGCTTCGGCGTGTCCGAGACGACCATCCACGGCGCCGTCGCGTGGGCGGTCGGCGGCAAGAACGGCAAGCCTGCGCGCCTCGTCCACTCCTTCGGCGGGAACGTGCTGTGCTACGGCCGCAGCATGATGAAGCCGCTCACGCTCAAGGTGTTCGCCAAGGAGCTTGAGGGACTGTCGTGGCCCCAGAAGGCCATCTCGGTCAGCAGCCACAACGGCGACGTCGAGCACGTGGCCGCCGCGCAGAGCCTCCTCGCGGAGACGGAGTGGGGCCTCATGCAGGCGCCGCTGGACGTTCCGCTGGTGCAGTTCGGCCGCCAGGTGCGCCGGCCCCGCCGCTGGTACCACACCTGCTCCGGCGAGCACGCGGCCCTGCTGCGCGGCTGCAAGGAAAAGGGGTGGCCCCGCATCGGCTACCTCCTGCCGCAGCACCCCTGGTTCCAGGGCTACATCGACCAGTTGCGCCGCTTCCTCGGCCCCACGTGGTCGCCGCTGCGCGTGGCGCGCGACGGCTGCGGGCTCCCCACCACGTCGAACACCGTTGGCGAGCTGGCGCAGCTCTACGCGGGGCTCGCGCAGCGCAAGGACGAGGACTGGATTTGGGAGGCCATGATTCGGCACCCGGACCTCGTGGGCGGCTTCAACCGCCTCGACTCCACCATCCTGAAGGCGTGCGGCGGCAAGGTCATCGCCAAGGAGGGCGCCGACGGCCTCCTGGGGCTTGCCATCCAGCACCCCGACTACCCCGACGGCCTCGGCGTCGTCATCAAGATTGCCCACGGCTGGAACCCGAGGGCCACGTGGTACGTCGCGCGCGGCATCCTGGGCGTCCTGGGCTTCCGCCTCCGCAACCCCTACAGCCTGCACCGCCAGAAGGCGTTCCTGGTCCCCGGCGTCGTGCCGCCGCAGTACCTTGCCGCGCTGGAGACGATTCCAACCTGGGACGACTGGGACCCGAACACGGACCGCTGGTACTACGACTGGTCCGAGTGGGCTGACGAGTGGCCCGGACCGGGGTGGTCGCCGTGAGCGAGGGCTTCGGCTGGCTGGCGAAGGACCGCGAGGTGGCCCAACGCGACCTCGCCCGGAGCTACGGCCACGCCAAGCGTGCGGCGGGCGCCAACGCAGGGCCCACGGTGCGCCAGCTTGCCAACACGGTGCCGGTGGCGACGAGCCGGATGGAGCGCCTCGACGTCCACAACCCCGCGACCGGGGAGCTCATCGCCCGCATCCCGCGCAGCGACCGCACCGACGTTGACGCCGCCGTCGCCGCCGCCAAGGCCGCCCTTCCTGCGTGGTCGGCGACGCGGTTGGAGGAGCGTTGCCGCATCCTGGACCGCATTGCGGACCTGCTGGAGCGCGACCAAGAAGAGCTTGCGAGGCTGGAGTCGCTCGACACCGGCAAGCCCGTGGCCCTCGCGCGCCGCATGGATGCCGCCCGTGCGGTGCAGAACTTCCGCTTCTTCGCCGGCTTCGCGCGCACCTGGCACGACGCGCCCAGCCCGATGGCGGGGCACGGCAACCGCACGCACCGCCGCCCCCTCGGCGTCGTGGGCCTCATCACGCCGTGGAACCTGCCGCTCTACCTGCTCACCTGGAAGCTCGCGCCCGCGCTCGCGATGGGAAACACCGTCGTCGCCAAGCCGAGCGAGCTGACGCCTCTGACCGCTGACGCGCTGGGCCGCATCACGCAGGAGGCAGGCCTGCCGCCGGGCGTCTTCAGCCTCGTGCACGGCCTCGGCGCCGAGGCGGGGCAGGCGCTCGTCGAGCACCCCGACGTGAAGGCCGTCAGCTTCACGGGCGGCACCGCCACCGGCAAGCGCGTGGCTGCCACCGCCGCGCCCCTGTTCAAGAAAATCAGCCTGGAATTGGGCGGCAAGAACCCCTCCATCGTCTTCGCGGACTGCGACCTTGAAGCGACCGTCGCGGGCGTCGCCGACGCCGCGCTGCGCAACCAGGGCCAAATCTGCCTCTGCGGCAGCCGCGTCCTGGTCGAATCCAGCATCGCGGAGGAATTCACCAAGCGCCTCGTCGGGCGCGTCAAGGCGATGCGCCTGGGCGACCCCGCCGACGAGGCGACGCAGCTTGGCGCGCTCATCACGCCGGAGCACCGCGCCAAGGTCGAGGGCTACATCGGCGTGGCCCGCAAGGAGGGCGGCACCGTCCTGTGCGGCGGCAAGCGGCCGGAGGCGGAGGCCCTGGCGGCGGGCGCGTTCCTGGAGCCGACGGTCATCACCGGCTTGGGCCAACAGAGCCGCCTCGTGCAGGAGGAAATCTTCGGCCCCGTCGTCACCGTGCAGCCGTTCACCGGCGAGGCGGAGGCGGTCGCGCTCGCCAACGGCGTCCCTTACGGCCTCGCCGCCAGCGTGTGGACGCAGGACGCCGCCAAGGCCGACCGCGTCGCGGAGGCGCTGGAGTGCGGCATGGTGTGGGTCAACTGCTGGCTCGTGCGCGACCTCCGGGTCCCCTTCGGCGGCATGAAGCAGAGCGGCGTCGGCCGCGAGGGCGGCCAGTGGTCGCTGGAGTTCTTCTCAGAGGCCAGGAACATCTGCGTCAAGGAGGCAACCTGATGGCAACGACCAAACCACGGAGCGCACGGAATCCCCGGAACAAGGTTTCATCCGAGAAATCCGCGAAATCCGTGGTTCGGTCGGGCGGCGGGCGCATCGTTGCAGGATGCCTGGCACCGCACCCGCCGCACCTCGTGTACGCCGACAACCCGCCGCAGAACGAGCCGCGCAGCGAGGGCGGCTGGGAGACCGTGCGCTGGGGCTACGAGCGGCTCCGACACAGCCTCGCCCGCGCGACCCGGGAGTACGACGTCATCATCGTCCACTCGCCGCATTGGCGCACCCAGGTCGGCCACCACTTCCTCGGCGTCCCCAAGTTCCGCAACCTGAGCGTGGACCCCATCTTCCCCAACCTCTTCCGCTTCCAGTGCGACCTCAAGGTGGACGTGGACCTCGCGCAGGCCATCCACGACAACGCGCAGGCCAAGGGCTTGGTCACGAAGATGATGCGCAACCCCGACTACCGCGTGGACTACGGCACCATCGCGGCGTGCCACATGGTCAACCCGGCGTGGGACAAGCCCATCGTCGGCATCAGCTCCAACGGCTCCTACAAGTACTACTCCAACGACGTCGGCCAGGAGCAGCAGCGCGCCCTCGGGCAGGCCACCCGCGAGGCCATCGAGGCCAGCGGCAAGCGCGCCCTCCTGCTGGCGTCCAACTCCATCAGCCACCGCCACTTCACCCGCGAGGGCAAGCTGCCGGAGGACATGAGCCAAGAGCGCATCTACCACCACGGCCAACACCTGTGGGACATGCACGCCATCCGCCTGATGCGCGACGGCCGCGCCGAGCAGCTCTTCGACGAGATGCCCGACCTCATCGACGACGCCACCTCCGAGGCGGACGCCGGCTGCCTGAGCTGGCTGCTCTCCGCGCTCGCGTTCCCCAAGTACCCCGCCGAGCTGCACGGCTACGGCACCGTCATTGGCACTGGCAACGCCGTCGTCGAGTGGGACCCAGACCCCAAGACGCGCCAGGTCACACCCCGGGGGCGGACCTGATGGCCGCCAAACCCACCAAACCGCGGATTGCGCGGATGACGCGGATGGATTCCAAATCCTCGCAATCCGTGAAATCCGCGGTTCCGTCGGGGAGTGGCGTCGTCGCCGGCTTCGTCGTCCCCGGCCTGCCGCACCCGCTCCTCGTCCCCGACGCGAGCCCGGCCTACCGCAAGGTGCGCGACGCCTACGCCGCCGTGCGCAGGGAAATCGAGGCGCTCAAGCCGGACCTGCTGCTGCTCTACAGCACGCAGTGGCTCTCCGTCATCGGCCACCAGGTGCAGGCGCGCGCCGCGCCGGAGTGGCGCCACGTCGACCCCGAATGGCACGAGCTGGGCACCATCCCGTACAAGCTGCGCATGGACCCCGCGTTCGGCGCCGCCTACGTCGGGAGCGGCCGGTCGCGCGGGCTGGAGATGCGCACCGTGGACCACCACGGCTTCCCCATCGACACCGGCAGCGTCGTCGCCCTCCGCCTGCTCAACCCGGACAACCGCGTCCCGGCCAGCATCGTGTCGTGCAACATGTACGCCGACCGCGCCGAGACCATCGTCCTCGGGAAGGCCGCGCGGGACGCGGTGCAGGCCAGCGGCAAGCGCGTCGTGGCCGTCGCCGTGACCGCGCTCTCCAACCGCATGCACACAGACATCGTGCCGTTTGCGCAGGACCGCATCCACAGCCTCAAGGACGACGAGTGGAACCGCAAATACCTCGAGATTCTGGGGCAGGGCCGCCTCGAGTCCGCGAGCCAGCTTGCCCGCGAGTTCTCCACGCAGGCCGGCGGCGACCAGAAGATGAAGGCCCTGTGGTGGCTCGCCGCGACGCTCGGCCAGAGCAACCGCTACGAGGGCCGCGTCTTCGAGTATCAGCCGCTCTACGGCACCGGCGCCGCCCTCGTGGGCCTGTGGCCGAGCGCCAAGGCCGCCGCGGACCAGGAGTTCGACGAGGACGACGCCGAGCGCTACGGCGGCGACCGCAACGTCCTCGGCCCCGCCGGCAAGGGCGCCACCGAGCTGTCCGCGCTGAGCATGGAGGAGCAGGACAAGTGGGAGCCCGCCACGCCGTTGCACCGGGGCGGCACGCCGCTCATCGAGGCCTCGTCCGATGCCCCCGCCGAACCTCGGATTGCGCGGCTTCCAGGGATTGGCACATCCGCGGCATCCGCGGTTTCGTCGAGTGGTGTCGTCGAGACCGTGAAGGCCCCCAAGCCGCTCGCGGCCTACGCGCACGCCCGCAAGGTCGGCGACCTGCTGTTCCTCGCCGGCATCGGCCCCCGCGTCCCCGGCAGCGACAAGATTCCCGGCGGCCCCGTCTATGACGCCGCCGGCAAGCGGCTGAAGTACGACGTGAAGGCGCAGACGCGGCAATGCATCGCCAACATCGAGACCATCCTCAAGGAGGAAGGCCTTGGTTTGGAGGATGTGTTCGACGTGTCCGTGTTCCTCATCGACATGAAGAACGACTTCGCCGCCTTCAATGACCTCTACAATGAGGCGTTCGGCGCCAGCAAGCCCGCGCGGACGACCGTGCAGGTCGAGGCGCTGCCGGGGCCGATTGCCGTGGAGTTGAAGGCAATAGCAAAATATCCGAAGCGCAGTGGGTAGCTGAGGATAAAATGGAATTAGAGACTGCGGTTTGGACTGGCTTTGGTCTAGTTGCCGGTGCAGTTGTCTCTTGGATACTCTCCAAGTATTATTTTCACCGAACTCAACAGTTTACCCGCCTGAGCGCCGCCGTCATGGGGCAAAGCCGGGTAATTCGAACGCCCGAAAAATATGGTGGCGATTTGGAAGTTCGATACAAAGGTCATCCCGTTAAGGAACTTCATCAGTTGCACCTGTTCATAGGGAATTCGGGAAATAAACCTGTAATGGCCTCTGGCCACCCCCTGAAAATTGAAATTCCGGGAGACTACGAAATTGTAGATTATCAAATTAGTCGCCGCGAACCTTCCGAACGAACCATCGTCCTTCAATCTTTTTCAAAGGAAAAAGGCGGGTCAATTTTGTCGGTTGACTTTGCCCTGTTGAATGCCAACGAACACTTTACCATTAAACTCCTGAGCCTCCAGGAAATCAAGTCCAAGGATATCATGATTCATTCTGAGTTGCCTGATGTCCCTGCAGCATTTTCAATCGAACAACTCCCCATTGAATGGTACGCACCAGCGCACGACCATCCAAAATTCAAAGGCCGCGCCATCGCTATTGTTGCGGGCATGCTTTTGGCGGTCATGACGGTTTTGCTTGGCCGCTCTGCCCTAGACTTTCAAGGTCAAGCAGTGCCTATTTGGGGTATTAGCGGCATCCAAATTGGAAATCTTTTGATGTGGTTTAGGATTGGGACTCTGTGGGTTATGGCGGTTATTCTTGGAGTTGCTTGTTTAGCTGCGCTCGCGGAGGCTGTAAAATTTCGCGTCCGTTGGGGAAAACACGTTCCTTGCTTTAAACTAGAGCACGAAAGGCGCATTCCCCATATCGCAGATGTGGGATCAATTCGTCCCAAAGTTGACTGACTCTCGCCCATCGACATGATTCTCGACATCTCCCCCCTCATCTCTCCGCGCATCAACGTGTGGCCCGGCGACGTGCCCTACCGCAGCAACAAGACGGCGCGGCTCTCCAAGGGTGGGGGCATCGACCTCGGCGACCTCCACACGACCTACCACGTCGGCGCCCACACCGACGCCCCGATGCACTACAAGCTCGGCGGCCGCGACGCCGCGAGCCTTCCCCTCGACGCCTATCATGGGCCGTGCCAGGTCGTGGAGGTGCGCGCCCGCCGTGGCGAGCGCTTCGGGCTGGGCGACCTCGTGGAGGTGCCGACGGCGCCGCGCATCCTGTTCAAGACCGGCACGTTCCCGGACCCGGAGGCGTGGAACAACGACTTCGCGGCGCCGGAGCCGGACCTCATCGACGCCTTGGGCCGCAAGGGCGCGGTCCTGGTGGGCTTCGACACGCCGAGCACGGACCTCTTCGACTCGAAGGGGCTGCCGGCGCACCAGATGCTCTTCAAGCACGGCATGATGAACCTGGAAGGCCTCGTCCTGGCGCACGTCAAGCCCGGCCACTACACGCTGATGGCGCTGCCGCTGCCGTTGGAAGACGCGGACGCCAGCCCGGTGCGCGCCGTCCTCCTTGAACCGTGAGGGCGAGCGTCGAATCCCTATTTAGTGCATTTTGCCCGCAAACCATCTACGGGCCGTCCTTGCCGCTTTGCCCCGGAAGCGCCGTAGCCACCACCGCAATCTGGCTTTCGGGTACTTGCACGTGATTGGCCAACGGGTGCAGTTCCCGGACAAAAGGCGACATGGCTGAAGCGCGGGTCTGGATGTGCAGGCTGCGCCGGGCGCGCGTGAGGGCCACGTAGAAGAGCCGGCGTTCCTCCTCAAGGCGGTTGTCGGGTGCCATCCGCACAGGCTCCAGGACGCTTGGATCTTCGGCGGTGGCGGGAAACCGCCCCAGGGTGGCATCCATCAGCAAGACATGGTCGCGCTCCTTGCCTTTGGCCTTGTGGACCGTCAAGAGGGGCACGCCGCGCTTGTCATCTAGGGAGGCCGCCACGCGCCTGTTGCTCAGCCGCCTTTCCAGCAGCTCAAGAGGCGCCTTGTAGCGGCACAGGACGAGAATCTGGGTCGGAGGGACTCCCGAGGCGAGATGGTCCAGGATCCACCTCTCGGCGTGGTCCGCCATGGCTTGCGTGTACGTGGCTTCCGGGAGTTCGACGACGATGGGGCCATCGCGCAACTGGGATTGTGGCTTGACGTGCTTGGGGATTTGGTCGCGGTTGTGCCGCATCAACTGGTTGCCAGCCTCGAGGATGCCGACGGGGCAACGGTGGCTTTCCTCCAACAGGGTGGTCGTGGCGGGCCCGAACCAGTGCTCAAAGTCCCGGAAGAAACGCACGTCGGCTCCGGTGAAGGCGTAGATGCTCTGCCAGTCGTCGCCGACACAGAACAGGTGCGTCTTGGCTCCGATGAGGGCGCGCAGCATCTCCAACTTCTCGTAGCTGGTGTCTTGGAACTCGTCGACCAGGATGTGGTCGTACTGCCCCAGGTACTTCTGGGGGTGCTGCCGCATGAGGGCCACGGCCCCATGCACCATGTCGGCGTAGGTCACGATGTGTCGGCGCTGCAGCAGGTCATCGAAGTCGGCCAGCATGCGTTGCGCGCAGCGGCCGAAGGCCTGCACGCGCAGGGACTTGCCTTGCAGGCGCTCAGGAATGTCAGAGGCCGTTAATCCGAGCGACTTGGCGTTGCTGACCCACTTCTGGAACAACTCAATGAGGTTTCCCTCCAAGGCCTTGAATCCATGGACTTCCTCCACGAGTTGCTTGTAAGTCAGTGGGCGCAAGGGGACGCCGGCGGCCGTCAGGCGCTCCCGCAGAGCCCGTTCCAGGGTGCCGTTGCGGCACTCGTCGTGGTAGGTCTCCACGAGGCGCTTGCCAACAAAGGTTCGGCGGGCCCACGCCATTTTCTCGTGGTATTGTTCAGGAGTCCACATGAACCACTCTGGCACGCGCCCTCCGTCACGAGTGGTCCAGTGCTCGATGGTGACGTGGCATTCGGGGAGCGTGAAGTCGGGGCGGTAGTTGTTGCGCCCCGGCGTCTTGGGCACCCACTCCGCGATACCCTCGTAGACGTAACGGATGCCGTGCAGGGTCAAGAAGTCCGCAATCTGCTTTTCGCCAAGGGACTTCACGACTTCCCTGCGCAGCGTGAAATGGCGCGCATCCCTGATTGCCTTGTAGTAATCCTCTTTGGCCGCAAAATCAACGGCCTGCGGCTCCAGGGTGCTGTCTGGCAAGGCGAGGTAGGTCAGCAGGTCGCCCTGGAAGGAGCCCGGTTGGGCCGCCTCGCGCGCCAAGGTTGCACGAATCGAGTTCGGCAAATCGGCGTCCTTGGCCACCTCCGGGACTGCGCCGCGGTGCTGGACCAGGACGCTTCTCCCATAGGCATGAAACGTGCTGACATTGACGGTCTCGATGCCAAACCGGTCTTGCAGGCGGGCCTTCATCTCGGCGGCAGCAAGTTGGGTGAAGGTGAGCGCCAGGATGCGGTGCGCTGGAACGCCCTTGCGGAGGAGGTAGGCGATGCGGTGGGTCAGGGCAGCGGTCTTGCCGCTGCCGGCAGCGGCCACCACGAGGTTCCACTTGTCGTCCCGCACGATGGCCAACTGCTGGCTACGCGAGAGGAGCCGGGTGTTGCCTGCCTGCAACGCAAACAGGTCCACGTTCACCTTCATTTCCTGCTCCACGTAGGCCGGGTTGTGATCCTCGACATCCTGCTGCAAGGACGAAAGAGTCTGCAGGAGGTGGCGAATCGCCTTGCGTTTTTGCGACCATGGCCACCACGGCTTCGGGGCGTCCTTCAAGCCTTGGGTGGCCTGCGCCAAGGACTGCTGGGTCTGCTGTCGGCAAGAGGTTTCAAGGTAAACCGGATGCGCCTTCAACTCGGCAAGAAACGTGCGGGTTGCCGTGGCGCTGGCATCGGCCGACTCCAGTGCAGCCCGCAAGTGCTTCCCTCGATTGAAGAACGGGAATCTCATGCGCATCCGCACCACTTGGAGGACAGGAGTTAAACCCGCGCTTTCCTCGCTCTGCCCTGCGTAGCCTTCTGAACGGCCATGGCCGCCTCCAAGTCCAGGACCAACTGGCTGTCGGGGCCGAAAGCCATGCTAATGCACTGCAGGTCAGCATGCACCAGGTGGCCCTGGATCCGCGCGGTGGGTGGCTCGGGGGCCAGGCCTGCGTACGCGAAAAAGTCCTGCCCGGAGCCGAAGCGTGCGTGGCATCCCACACAAGCCTTCCCCACCTCTTCCCCATCGGGGAATGGGGCAGAGTCTAGGCCTTTGAGGGCTTGGTGGGCGCTCACCGCCGAGCGCTGCTTCGGTTTCCAATCGTTGAGGCTCTCGGTCGGGCAGGAGGCCAGCAGGATCTCGTCCACGCGGGAGGCCTCCTTGCCACTGTTGGCTCCAATGAGGAAGTATTCTTCGGTGGTCCGGTTGATGAGACTGTCCATTGTGCCGCACAAGCCCGCCTCGAAGCGTTGCCGGATGCGCTTCGCAACGTGCTGAAGCAACTCCTCCGGCAACGGGTCCACCAAAGCGGCTTCAATCCGTTGCACCACTGGGTGGTCGGATCCGAAGCTGCGCGAGATGCACACGAAGTCCGCGTGCACTTTCTTGCCCCCGAGGGCAACCAAGCTTGGCTCCGAAGACTCACCATCAAGCCCATACACATCGGCGACGGCGCCGAAGCGCCGCTTGCACCCCGAACACGTGCCAGTGCCTTCGACTGTGGCGATGCGTGGCAACAATCCGACGCGCTTCAGGACCTCCTCCATGTCGAGGCCGTAGTCCGGAATCCACTCCGATTCCCAATTCCTGAGATTGCTGGGAAGGCTTTGGCGCAGGAGCTCGTGGAGGCGGCCGGCTTCGGCCTCCTCCAGGTCAAACTCGGTGGAGGTAGAGTCAACGGCCGACGCCATGCTCGGGTACATGAGGCCCGCCTCGAAGCGCCGCCCGACCCGCTTGGCCAATTCCTGCATGAACTCTTCCCGCTCCGGCGCCAAGGGCTTCTGGGGCTGCCAGTCCCACAACGTGTCCTCGGGAGACAACTGCTCCAGGAGGTAGACCAGTTCGCCGGTCTCGCCCACCTCGTAATCGCCATCCAAGCCGAGGGTGTCAGCGACGCCAATGGCGGCGTCCCCCATCGACTCGAAGCGGCCTTCCGCAAACCACTTTTGGGCCTGCTGCACGGCCTGCTGGAGGCGCTTGTCGTGCGCGGCAAACTCGTCGCGGCTGGAGGGTGTGCGCGTCTTGAACGTCGTTGGTCGCTTCTGCCAGGTGAGGCGGAGAGCCTCGATGTGCTTGCACGGCCGCCGGTCCGAGGGGCAAGAACAGGTGCCGTGGCCGCGCTTTGCGTCCCAGGCCACGCAGTAGATGCCTGTCGTGCCCACAATCCGAGCCGACACCTCATCGCCCTGGCGCCGACGCTGCCGCATGTCGGGCGAATCGACGTATTCCGCTACGCGCGAGTCCCACGACGCTCCCATCAGGAGTGCGACGCCTTGCAGTCTCTTCAAGTTTGCAGCCTTGGGTGTGCGCGCCAATGCGATTCTCTGGCGCCAACATAAATCCGGAATCGTTGCTCGGCTCGATGGCCCACCTGAAAAATCCGCCTGGCCGCACCGGATGCGGACCCGGAGGCCCTGCACGCCATCACCCAGAGCCTGTGCGCGTAGTTGAACTGGGAAGCCGACGGCGCCCATGCTCGTCCTGTTCGATGAACGTGGCACCGCCTGGACTGCTACCGCTACCTCATCCAGATTACCGTCTCGGTCTTTGTCCTGAATTTACGGGCAAATAAGGCGCCACAATCTCTGTCTGGCCAGGGTTCAGGCGCGGCGGCGCAGGGCGGCGGCGAGGCCGAGGGCGCCGGCCAGCAGGAGGAGGCCGGCGTCGGGAGCCGTTTGGCTCGCGTTGGCGGCGTCCGCTGCGGGCTGGATGAGCGCCGTGGGGATGCCGGGGCCTGCGCCGACGGTGACGGGGATGTCCACCGCCGCGCTGAGGGCGCCGCCGAGGTAGGTCAGCGGCGCGCCGTCGAGGGCGGTGGGGGCGACGCGGAGCGTGTAGGCGCCGGCGGCGGGGAAGGCGTAGGTCAGCGGGAACTGGCCGTCGTCGTGGGTGTGCAGCTTGGTCCACAGCAGGCCGTTGCCGTGCGCGTCGAGGACGACGACGTCGACCTCGCTGTGCTTGTAGGGCATGCCGGCGGCGTCCACGGCGGCGAGGGTCAGCGTCGTGGCCGTGCCGGCGGCGATGGGCTGCGCCTGCTCCTTGAGAGTGACGGGGCCGAAGCCGGAGGTCGTAGGGGTCAGCGCGACGCTGTAGGGGAGGACGAGGTGGCCGCTCCAGGCGCCGCGCGTGGCGTCGATGGTGAGCGTGTAGGCGCCGGGGGTCGGCTGCTTGGCGGCCAGCTCGTAGATGCCGTCGTACTCGTGCAGGCTCTGCGACGAGAACACGGTGCCGAGGGGGCCGGTGAGCGTCGCCTTGAAGTCGACGTGCTGGACGGTGCGCAGCGTGGCGGGGTCCATGACGAGCGCGGCGAGGTGCATCTGGGTGCCGGGGCCGACGACGGTGTAGGGGTCGTAGGTGCCGAACAGCTTGTAGTCGCCTCCCTGCGTGGTGCCGGCGGTGACGATGTTGTCGCCGACCGCCGTGGGCGCGGCCGCGACGGGCGTGAAGCCCTGCACGGCAGGCAGGCCGACCGTCACGGTCTTCTCGGCGTGGACGGGCGCGAACTCAGTGCCCTTGCCGGTGGCGAAGGCCAGGTAGCCGGTGGCGCTGACGGTGTAGGTGCCGGGGCGGGAGAAGGCGTAGCTGAGCGCCATCGGCTCCGTGTGGGTGTGCGCGTGCGTGCGGAACACGAGGTCGCTGCCCTCGCGGACCTCGAAGATGGCGTCCGAGTGGTCGAGAAGGCCGGCGGGCGCGCTGACCTTGAGCGTGAAGTCGGCGGCCTGGAGCGCGGGGACGGACGCGGGCGCCTGGAGGTCCACGGTGGCCGTGGCGGGGGCGTGCGCGGCGCTCACGTTGCCGGTGTGGCGCGCCTGCACCGTGCCGTCGTCGGCCACGAGCGCGACCTCGTAGCTGCCGGCGACCGGGAAGACGACGCTGAAGGTGTTGACGCCGTCGTAGTCGTGCCCGGCGTCGGCGGAGGCCTCCCACAGCACGGCGCCGTTCTCGCTGACGCGGATGTGGTTGTTCTGGTGGACGTCGGGCTGCAGGTCGTGGTCCGCGTCGTCGACCACCGCGAAGCCCGTGACGTCGCCGACATAGGTGCGGCCGTCGGGGGGCGTGTCGTGCGCGATGATGGCCGTCGCCGTCCCCACGTGGTTGTGCTGCGCCACCGCGGGCAGCGCCGCGAGAGCCACGAAGAGAAGCAGGACGGGCAGTGCGCGCATGGCAGGCAGGCTGCGGGCCGGCCGCATAGAGCTTGTGGTCCCGGGAGCGCCATTCCCGCCGCAGAATCCCCAGAAACGTGCGTCCTTCGCGACCGCATTCCCCGGCAGGCGGCGCCACCCATCCACGCTTATATCGCACCGCGCCGGTTGGGACGCGATGGCGGATGTGGCGCCAGTGTTCCTGGCCCTGGCGGCGCTCACGCTGGCGGGGTTCATCGCGGGCCGCATCTTCGAGCGCACCCGCTTCCCAGACATCCCGCTCCTGCTCGCCCTCGGGTTGCTGGTCGGCCCGGTCAACCGCTGGGCGGCGGGGCACGGGTTCGGTTCCCGCGACCTCGCCGCCGCGCTCGACCCCGCCAAGCTGCACGACGCCGCGCCCTACATCGCGGGCCTCGCCCTGGTGGTCCTCCTGTTCGACTCGGGGATGCAGCTCGACTTCACCGCCTTCCGCCGCAGCCTCGGCCCCGCCACGCTGCACACCTTCCCCATCTTCCTGCTGACGGTGGTGGCCCTCACCGCCGTCGGCCACTACCTGCTTGGCATGCCGTTCCTGGTGGCCGCCGCGCTCGCCATCGCGCTCGTCAACGTGGACCAGTCGGTGAGCGCCGGCATCCTCAAGCGGATGCGCATCGGCGACGACATGCGCTCCATCTACTTCGTCGAGATGGCGCTCTACGACCTGCTGTCCATCCCCATCCTCGTCGCGCTCATCAAGGTCGCGGGCGGCCTCGACGCCGGCTTCTCGATGGGGGAGGCGCTGCGCTCGTTCGCCGCCATGGCCAGCGTCTCCTTCGCCGTGGGGCTCGCGGGCGGCATCTTCTGGCTCTACGCACTGCGGCGCCTGCACCACCACCCCAACTCCTACATGCTCACGTTCGCGATGACGCTGGCCGTCTACGGGGTGAGCCAGGTGCTGGGCGGCTCGGGCGCGCTGAGCATCCTGCTGTTCGGCCTGCTGGTGGGCAACCGCACCGCGCTCCTGCGCCGCTTCGGCCGCATCCGCGACGTGGACGCCGAGCACGAGAAGGTGCAGCTCTTCCACGACGAGATCACCTTCTTCGTCCGCACGCTGTTCTTCCTGTTCCTCGGCATCAGCTTCCGCCTGGGCGCCGACGCCCGCTGGCCCGCAGGCTCGCCCCTGCCCACGTGGCTGGGCGGCGACGTGCTGGCGTTCATCGCGGCCCTCCTGCTGCTCGGCGCCATCCTCCTCGCGCGCTACGTCCCGGTGCGCCTCTCCACCATCTCGGACGGCCGCCGCTCCGCGCTGTTCCCGGTCTTCGGCCGCGGCCTCGACACGGCGGTTCTCGTCACGCTGCCGTTCCTGGCGGCCGGCTACGTCCCGGGCACCAAGTACTACGCGCTGTTCTCGCCGTGGGAAGCCGTCGTCACGAACCTGGCGCTGCTGACCATCCTCCTGACGGTCCTGGCCTCCAGCCTCCTCGTGTTCGTCCGCGAGCGCGCCCTCGGGCCGGCCCCGCCGCCGGCGCACGAGACCGTCGTGCGGCCCCGCAAGGCTTGACCCAAGGCCCAGAATCCCGCCATCCGCGAAATCCGCGGTTCAGCTCGGCTTCTGTTCCCGTTCAGCCAGGAACCCGACGCGACCCGTCAGCGCCTTGAGCGTCCCCGACGCGTTGACGGTCTCGACCGCAATCTCGACGCGGGCGTCGGCCTCGATGGCCCACGTGATGCGGCCCAGCAGGGCGCGCGCCTTCTGCTGCTCGGTGTGCTCGACGCGGACGATGCCGTGCGGCCACGCGTAGCGTGTCAGGTGCGGGCCCTGGCCGTCGGCCCACCCCTCGTGCTTGGCGCGGCCGCGCAGGGCGTTGCCGAAGCCGCGCCGCGAGACCTTGGGGCCGGTGAGGCGGAAGGCGATGTAGCGCGGGCGGGGCATGCTGACCTTGCTCACGCGGCCACCTCGACGTGGGCCTGCGCGGCCTGGCCGCGCTCGAACTCGGCGGCCTTGCTCAAGGCATCGAGGAGCCGGTTGCGGCGGCGGCTCTGCACCCAGCTGCGCAGGCTCGTGCCGAACGGCAGCAGGAGCGCGACGGGCAGCGCGAGGCCGATGGGCGCGCCGAGCTTGAGGAGGACCCACAGGGCTGGCGCCGCGCCCGCGAACAGCAGGACGATGGCGATGAAGGGGAGGAACGGCTTGCGCGCCTGGGCCAGCATCGCCTCGCGCTGCTCCGGCGTGAAGGTCGCGGCGGCGGGGACGAGGGTGCGGCCCTGCTGGGCGTAGAGGGCACGCACGACCTCGATGGCCTCCTTGTAGCCGCGGCTGCGCGGCGTGTTGTGGGCGAAGCGCGTTGGAGTGAAGCGCACCGTCTCCGTGCGGCCGCTGCGGCCCTCCAGGGCGAGGCCGGTCTGCGTGACCTTGCCGTCGGAGGAGGCGAAGGGGCTGACGAAGGCGCCCGTGACGTCGTAGCTTGCGGGGTAGACGGCGGCCAGGTCGTCCCAGCGCAGGAAGGGGCGCGCCCAGCGCACGACGAGGGGGCGGCTCGGCGCGATGCCGTCGCGGTGGATGCGGACGGTGCCGGGCTCCAGCGCGACGGCCAGCAGGAGCGTGGCCAGGAACGGGAGCGCATAGACCGCGTAGAGCTCCGGCTTGTTGTCGCGCGCGAAGTTCTCCAGGGCGCCGGTCACGAAGACGAAGCCGAAGACCAGCAGGCCCGCGTAGAGGATGGGGTGGGCGCGCGGCGGGCGGTACTCCCACAGAAGCTCGCCGCGGTCCTGCACGCGGCGGCCACGGAGCCGGCTCCAAAGGCTTTTGGCTGCCCCTGGCCCGGCTCAGGAAAGGCGGACGATGGCTTCCGCGATGTCGCCGTTGGTGGACTCCAGGGCGCCGCGGGCGGCGGCGCGGTCCTTGCCGGTCTGCTCCATGACCATGCGGACGTCCTCCTCGGGGATGGCGGCCGGCGGGGCGGGCGGGGCGGGGGCCGTGGGGGCGGAAGTCGTGGGGGCGGGGGCGGGCGTGGCGGGCTTGCCCTCGGCGTCGGCCAGTTCGGTCACCTTGGGCTTGCCCTGCACCTGCCAGGTCTCGTTGCCCTGCGCCTTCATCACCGAGACCGCGGGCTTGGCGAAGCGGTACTCGCGCTCGCGGGTCCGGACGATGACCTCGCGCACGTCCTCGATGTCGCGCATCTCGATGCCCATCTTGCGCATCATCATCGCCATGTGGCGGGGGTCCATCGAGCCGGCGCCCGGAAGCATGCCACGGGCCAAGGTTGAAGCGGCTTTGACGGTTTGCCTCGGCGTGGAGCGTGCGCTGCCGTGGCGGGAGGCGCGCCGCCTCGACCTCAACGCGCAGGAACTGGGGGTGCCGGTGGCGACGCTGGTGCAGCGCGCCGGCAAGGCCCTCGCGGCGGAGGTCGCCAAGGCCGCCCGGGGCCGGGACGCCCTCTTCTTCTGCGGCAAGGGCAACAATGGCGGCGACGGCCTCGCGGCGGTGGCCCACCTCCAGTCCAAGGGGCAGCCCGCGTCGGCCGTGCTAGTCGAGCCGCCGCAGGGTCCGGGCCGCGTGTTCCTGGAGCGCATCGACCCCGGCACCGTGACGCCGTGGACGGGCAAGGCAGAGCGCGCGTGGGTGGAGGCGCCGGTCCTGGTCGATTGCCTGCTCGGCTCCGGGCTCACCGGTCCGCCACGCGCCCCCTACGGCTCCGCCATCCGCTACCTCAACCGCCGCCACGCCGCCGGGGCGACCGTCATCGCGTGCGACCTCCCGAGCGGCCTCGGCTCGCCGCTGGCCGTGCGCCCCGACGCGACCGTCACCTTCCACGCCGCCAAGGAGGGCATGACGCGGGAGGCGTGCGGCCGCATCGTCGTCGCGCCCATCGGCATCCCGCGCGCCGCCGAGACCGAGATTGGGCTCGGCGACCTGGCGGCCTACTACCCGGTTCCCCGGCCGGACAGCCACAAGGGCGACAACGGAACGCTCCTCGTCGTCGCGGGCGGGCCGTACACGGGAGCGCCTTACTACGCCGGCATGGCGGCCTACCGCACGGGCGCCGACTTGGTCCATGCCTGCCTGCCGCACGATGCGGCACGCGTCGTGGCAACCTACGGCCCCGAAATCATGGTGCACAGCGTCGGGCCGGGCGACCACCTGACGCTGGACGGCGCGAAGAAGGCGGCAGAATGGATGGCCCGCGCCACCGCGATGGTCATCGGCCCGGGCCTGGGCACGAAGGCCGGGACGCGCAAGGCGGTCGCGCGCCTGCTGGAGGACGCTGCGGCGCGTGGCCTGCCGGTGGTGGTGGACGCCGACGGCTTGGACGCGCTCACGCCGGACCTGCTGGCCCGGCACGGCCGCCGCATGGTCCTCACGCCGCACAGCCGCGAGTTCCAGGACCTCGCAGGCGTGTCGGCCAACGAGCGCAACGTCCGCGCCTACGCGCGCAAGCACAGCGTCACGGTCGCGTGGAAGCACCAGGGCGCGCTCGTCACGGATGGCAACCGCAGCCGCCTCTGCCGGCGCGGCCACCCCACGATGACCGTGGGAGGGACTGGCGACGTCCTGGCCGGCTGCATCGGCGCGCTGCTGGCCAAGGGGGCGCCGCCGTTCGAGGCCGCGTGCGCCGGGACCTATCTCGTCGGGAGCGCGGGCGAGGTCGCGGCCAGCCTGCGCAGTTGGGGCGCCACCGCCACCGACGTCGCCGAGGCCATCCCGGCGGTCCTGCTCCGCATCGCCTAGGCCAAGGCGTGTCCGCCACCTTCGAGTGCCTGCCGTGAATGCTCCGCCATGCGCCTGCCCAGGCCCGCCCCGCTCGCCGCCCTCTCGCTCGCCTTGTCCGCGCTCCTCGCCACGTTGGCCGGCGCGCTTGGGACGCCGACCGCGACGCCGGAGCAGGCCGCCAGCTTCGAGGGACAAGGCGATGTCAGGATTGCCGGGCTCGCGGACAGCCTGCGCCGCTTCCCGGGCGGCTGGGAGGCGCGGCTGCACGGCAACGGCACCGCCCTCGCCGTGCGCGGCCAAGGCGAACCCAGGTTCCAGGACGGCGACTGGGTGGAGGCGGAGGGCCGCGTCGGCCGCAGCGCCGGCCGACTCACGCTTCTCGCGGACCGCGCCACGGCGACCGGCTCCCCCGACGCCGCGAGCCCGGGCTGGGCCTCCCTCGCGCAGGACCCGGCCGCGTGGGACCACCGGCCGCTGCGCCTGTCCGGCTGGATAGAGCGTGGCGAGCTGCGCGACCGCGACGGGCACGCCGTCCGGCTCGCGGCGGGCTCCTGGCCGCCCGGCGCCGCGACGGTGACGGGCTACCTTTCCTACGACGCGGGCTGCCTCTGCCACCGCCTGCACGGCGCGGCGGCGCCACCGTGAACCCCCTCCTCGCCGCGCTGCTGGGCACGCTGCTGGGCTGTGGCGCGGGGCTCGTGCCGGGCCTGCACGCCAACACCCTCGTGACGCTCCTTCTCGCCGCAGGCGCCCCCGACCCGGTCCTGCTCGCGGCGATGGCGGGAAGCCACGCGCTCGTCGCCCTCCTGCCGTCCACCTACCTCGGGGTGCCGGCGGAGAGCGGCCACCTCGGCGTCCTGCCGGCGCACCGGATGCTGCTCGCCGGCCGCGGCCCCGACGCCCTGCGGATTGCCACGGCCGCCACGCTCGGCGGGACGCTGCTCGCGGTCCTGCTGCTCCTGCCGTTCAAGTGGCTGTGGGCGCAGCCGGGGAACGCCGCCCGCGTCCTGCCGTGGCTAGTCCCCGTGCTGCTCGTTGCGGTGCCGCTCTGGCTGGCACGGGGCGAGCGCCGCAAGGGATGGCGCGCCGTCGCGTGGGGGTTGGGGGTGTTCCTCCTCGCGGGATGCCTCGGCCTGCTCGTCCCGCTCCTGCATCCGGAGGCTTGGCTGCCGATGCCGCCGTCGCCGCTCGGCGCGCTCCTGTCCGGCCTCTTCGGCGGCGCGGGCCTGCTGGCCTCGGGGCTGGGCGGCCGCGCGTTGCCGGAGCAGGCGCCGCCGCAACGCATCGTCCGCGCCCAGGCGTGGCGGATGGGTGGAGCAACCGTTGCGGGCGTCCTCGCAAGCGGCGCGACCGCGTTGGTCCCCGGCGCGACCCCGGCCATCGTCGCGTCCGCCACGCCGCGCACGCGCGACCCCGCCGCCGGATTGGCGAGCCTTGCGGCGGTCGGCGCCGCTCAGCCCATCTTCGCGCTCGCGCTGCTGTGGCTCAACGGGCAGGCGCGCAGCGGCCTCGCGCTCGGCGTCCAGGCTGCCGGCCCGGTCCAGGCGTGGGGCAGCGGGCGCGCGCCGACGCTGCTCCTGGCGGTGCTGGCGGCGTGGCTTGCGGCGTCGGCAGTTGGTTGCCTCGCGGCCCGCGCGCTCGACGGGCCGGTGTCGCGCCATCTGCCCCGCCTCCCCCAGGCACCGGTCGCATGGGCCGCGTTCGGAGTCCTCACCGCCCTCGCCGCGCTCGTCGCCGGCTGGGCCGGCCTGGTCCTGTTCGCGGCGGGGACGGTGACGGGCTTGGTGCCGCTTGCCGCCGGCGTGCGGCGCATCCACCTCACTGGGGCGCTGCTGCTGCCTCTTGCCTTGGGGCGATGAGGCGGCCCGCGGCGCTGCGCACGTCGAGGCCCGCCTCCGCCGCAATCCACAGCAGCGCGGCCTCGCCCGTCAGCAGGCCATGCAGCGCCTCCTGCCGCGCGGCGACGCGGCGCAGCGCCTCGGCGCGGTCGCAGCCGGCGTGGCGCGCGTAGGCGTCCAGCCACGCGACGAAACTGTCGGGGGGCGCGGGCGGGGCGACCGTCTCCGGCTGCGCGCCGGGGCGGGGACGGAACAGTTGCGGGATGGCCACGCTCGCTGGGTCGACGGTGAGGCGCAGGTCGTCGCCGTCAGTCGCCAACAGCCCCGCTGCCAGCGCGCGCTCGACGAGCTGGCGGGCCTGCGCGGGCGCCATCCAGCCGAGGCCGAAGCTCAGGACATGGACCCATTCCTGCGGCGGCATGGCGCGGCGGGCCTGCCGCGTCGCGACGAAGGCCAAGGCAGCCTCCGCGTCGCCCACTAACGTCCCTCCTCGCGCTTGTCCCCGTCCTCGTCCAGAGTCTTCTCCTCAGTGTCTTCGGGAAGTGTCTCCGCCGGAGCAGGCTCGGGGGTCGCGTCGGGCCACGCGCCGAACCGGGTCAGCGTCGGCGGCTGGGCGGCATCCATGACGTAGCCGTGCAGGCCCTCCGGCGGCTCCGCGCCAGCAAGCAGCAGCGGGACGCCAAGCTCGCGGCCCAGCGCCGCCGCAGCGTCCAGCTCCCTCGGCGTGCAGGCGAGCAGCAGGCCGTCGCCCATCGCCTCCGCCATCGCGGGGACGTCCCCGCCGTCCGCCATCCACACGACGACGCCGGCGGCGCCCGCCACGGCGAGATCCAGCGCGTCGTCGGCGTCGCGCGGCCCAGCGTCGGCAAGGATGCGGCCCCGGCGCGCAAGCCGTTGGAGGGCGGCAAGCGGAAGGTCGCCGCGGCGCGGGAACCGCACGTAGGCCGCCTTCGTCCCCGCCGGCAGCCGCCCCCACGCCCGCACCGGGTCCTCCCCCGGCGCCACCACGAGGCCCGGCACCGGCAACGGCTCCGCCACGGCGCGGCGAGGCCCCCACCCATTAAAGGCCCAGGCGGCGTGGCGCGCCCGCCGCGATGATGAATCCAACCCCTCGCCGAACCGTGACGAAAAGACGGGCGGGCTGAGCGGCAGTCCACGAAGGAACGGCTTGCAGCATCCATCACCCTCAAGAGGCCCCGGCCGCTTCCAGGAGCGATGATGTCCCGCCGGCCCCAGCGCGTCCCCCGCGGGGACACCGGCCACCGGGCAGGCCGTCCCCAGGCCACGATGGCGCTGCGCCTGGAGGCCCCCACGCAGGCTGCGGCCCAGGACGCCCACTGCGTCCTGCTGTACCAGGACGAGCGCTTCCTCGTCGAGGCCATCGGCGCCTGGGCCGAGGCCGGCCTGCGCGCCGGCGAGGGAGTCATCCTCGTGGCCCGCGCCACCGTCGGCGACCAGGTGCGCGCCTGGCTCAAGGGCGCCGACATGGACCCCCTCGCCTTCGAGGTCATGGGCCGCCTGCGCGTGCTGGACGCCGACCGCACCATGCGCCTGTTCATGGTCGGCGGCAAGCCGCAGGCCAACCTCTTCACCAACGTCGTCGCCCCGCTCGTCGAGGACGCCAAGAAGGCCAGCCCCGCCGGCGAGGTGCGCGCCTGGGGCGAGATGGTGGACCTGCTGTGGAAGCGCGCGCAGGGCCCCGCCGCCGTCGCGCTCGAGTCGCTGTGGAACGACCTCATCGCCACGCACGCCTTCCGCCTCTTCTGCGCCTACCAGGTCGACGCCTTCGACGCCATCCAGTTCCCCAAGGTGCGCGCCATCGCCGCCAGCCACGGCCTCGTTCTGCCCGCCGAGGACGAGGCCCGCATGGCCACCGCCGTCGACGGCGCCCTCGCCGAGACCTACGGCAGCGAGGCCGACGCCGTGCGCGCCTTCCTCGGCCCCGCGCCCCGCCACCTCCCCCTCCCCCTCCACCGCCTCCTCGCCCTGCACGGACTGGCCCCCGAGTTCGGCGCCCTCGTCGCCGCCCGCGCCGGCCAACTCTACCGGGAGGCCGCATGACCGAAGCCCGCCACCACGCCCGCACCGGCATCGCCGAGGCCACCCTGCGCGCCGCCCGCCGCATGGGCCTCTCCCGCCTCTTCCTCCAAATCGTCGCGCAGGAGATGCCGGACGACGCCCTCGTCGGCCTCCGCCTCGAGGAGTCCCCCACCGCCGTCGTCGCGCGCGCCGCCCACGTCTGCGACACCACCTGCGACCTCTCCGCCCACCGCTGCCTCACCGCCCTCAAGATGCAGTCCCTCCTCGGCCGCGAGCGCAGGAGCCCCTTCGCCGTCGCCCACCTCGAAGCCGAGGGCGACGACATCCGCGTCCACCTCGTCCCCCTCGCCCGCACGGCCTGACACCGACGCACTCATATACGGTGCCCCAGTCGGCGGCAAAGCCAACGGACGCGCGGTTAGTCTAGTGGTAGGACTTGACCTTGCCAAGGTCAAAGCATGGGTTCAAATCCCGTACCGCGCACTTATCGGCCTTAGGCGAACCATCTGGGCAAAATTTAGCTCCGCTTGCAAGAAACGGACTATCCCAAGCCAACGCCCAACAGGCCCAAGTCATATGCTTGAGCCGGACGAGGGCTTGACGTTGATTAGACAGGGGTTGAGCCCGGACGGCCGCGTTCCCGGCCAGCGTCTTTCTACAGACATTGGCTCTAGGTTCGCGTGGCGGAGCCAAAGCCCATCCTTGAATTGGGGGGTCCGAAGCGCTTCGACAATCCGACCGAATTCCATCAGGTCATCGTGGAGTTGGGGCGCTGGGGCATTGCCTCCCCTGCCAGCGACCTTGAGTGGCTGCGCAACGTCATCGGCAGCAAATGGCGATGGGAAGCCGTAGGCGCCGTTGGGCAACTCATCGAACCGCATGGAAGGCGATACGGAATCTTTCTCCAACACCTCCTTTCTCTGGTTCCAGCTCTTCGTTCGCTCTCCATTTGCAAAGGCTTTGACAAGTTGGTTCCGGCGCTCGTAAATGAATCGGCGTACGATGCGACCGTCTTCGAACTCAACGTCGCAATGCGAGTGATGCAAAACGTATCCCCGTTCCATGTGGAATTCGGTCCGGACGTTGTTGTCAAGGGCCGCCATCGGCAAGCCGATTTTGTGCTGAATCTCCCCGAACGAGTGTGGATTGAATGCAAGAGTGTTCAACCGCTGGAGCAAAGCGCAATCAAGTCCAGGCTTGAGAGGTTGGGAGACGAGTTCAAGCGCCTTGTTATGGCGCAGGCTGTGCCGGAACCAAGTTCGCATGTTGGTATCCACCTCAACGTGGGCGATGGCAAGTCTTTCGAGCGTCGGATTCCCATATTGGCTAGTTCTCTAGGTCGATTGGTCCGGGCGAATGGTTGGCAGTCATTGATGGACAAGGACGTTGATCCAACTGGCAAGACTTGGCCAGCCGCCGGTCGGGAAGCACGGCCTGGCATGGCAGGAGTCCGAGAACCTCCGGTTTCGCCAAGCAGAACACCCCTGAACTTCTACGACTCCATGGATTGGACTGCCTGGCAATCCCGAAAAGTTGCAGATTTTATCAAGGAGGCTTTAGACCAGCTTCCGGCTGGAGAGCCCCAAATCGTGTGTATCCAAACACCCAATCCCAAGGTGCATATCCAGCGAGCCGAGCACTGGATTAAGACAAGTCCGCGAGGGCAGAATGTGGCCGTTGTCCTCATGGACCATCAGGGAGTTACTGCTAGCTGGGTTTCTCGCCTTGGCTCAACTGATGGCCTGGCGGCGGTTCTGGGGCCTGCCTTCGCAAACCCATAGGGAAAGGGCTACGGCGCCTCCTTTGGCAGTGTGGCCTTGCCATCCACCTGGAATTCCGGGTGGATTTTCGGCGACGGGCGCAGCTTTCTGGCGAACGCCGGAAGGGGCACAAGTCACGCAGTTGCGTCGATGTAGGTCCATTCCGCGGTGAACTTTTGGCCGACCGCCAGCCGCAACGCTTCGGCCAGCAGCTCTTGCCGGTCGCGGATGGTTTTCGCGTCGGGGGCGCGGCCGTCGATCTTCTCGGTGCCGCCGACCCAGGGGAGGACGCCGTCGTGGTAGACGCTGAGGAAGCGGGTCCATTCGTCGAGGCGGACCTCGATGTCGCGGTGGCGCACGCGCTCGACCGTGAAGCCTGCCTCGGTGAGCCAGGCCTTGTATTGCTCGAGCGGGCGGATGGGGAGGAAGTAGCGGTTGCGGACCTCGGCGTACTGTGCCATGCGGGCGGGGTCGGCGAGGACGGCGCGGTAGGCGCTCCAGCGCGGCTGCTCGGCGACGAGTTGGGTGGCCTGGTCGTGGACGGCCTGCACGGTGGCGTCGATGACCCAGGCGCCGTGGCCGCGCGCGATGTTGCCGGACTGCACGTGGAGGCGGCCGCCGGGCTTGAGCGCGGCGTGCCAGCCGGTGGCGGTGGCGACGACGTCGGGGTAGAGGTGGATGGCGTTGGCGCACGCGATGCCGTCGACGGGGGGCAGACCCGGCGCGGCCTCGGCGAGGGCCTGCAGGCGGCGCTCCTTCGGCAAGTATTCGAGGAGCCGGAAGGCGCAGCGCGGGTCCTTGCCGAACTTCTCCAGCGCGAGGCGGAGGAACTTGGGGGAGGCGTCGACGTTCAGCACGCCCGCGTCCTTTGGCATCCTCGGCAGCAGGCGCTCCTCCAGGATGCCGGTGCCGCCGGAGTAGTCGATGGCGCGGCCGCCGCCCCGCAGCCAGCCGGCCACCTCGTCGACGGTGGCGTCGAGGTTGCTGTACCAGGTGTGGTGCTGCAGGGCGTCGTAGGCGCGCGCGAACGGGTCCACGGGCGCCGCCGTCCACGGCTGCGCCGGGACAGGAGGGAACTGGGCGCCCCAGACGGTCATGCCGGGGGCAATGAGGCGGGGGTTCTAAGCCGTTGGCTGGACGAGCGGGAATCCCCGTGGCGCCCCCCAGGCAGTTGCCGAACCTCCCGGGCGCCCGGCATCGTCGCAGCAAGAATCCCGTCATGACGCCTTTATACGCCGGAACGGGAGTGCTGCGCAGCCGCATGAAGACCCTCATCCTCTGCGTGGACCGCGACGACGACCTGGGCGAGAAGGGCCGCGTGGCCACGCCCATCATCGGGCGCCGCCGCAACGTGGAGGCCGCGATGGCGCTCGGCCTCGCCGACCCGGAGGACTCGGACACCAACGCGCTCTTCGCCGCCGTCCACCTCTACGACCAGGAGCTGCCCAACCTCAAGGGCCAGGACCAGGTGGAGGTCGCCACCGTCGCCGGCCACAAGAAGCTCGGGCTGCAGGCCGACCGCAAGCTCGCGGCGGAGTTGCAGGAGGTCCTCGACGCGGTGCGGCCCGATGAGGTCATCCTGGTCAGCGACGGCGCCGAGGACGAGCAGATTCTCCCGCTGCTGGCCAGCCGCGCCAAGGTCGCGCACGTCCACCGCAGCATCGTCAAGCAGGCGCCCCGCCTGGAGGGCTTCTACTACGTCATCACGCGGCTGCTCGACGACGAGAAGCAGGCCAAGCGCTTCGTCCTCCCCTTCGCCATCGTCCTGCTCGTCTGGGGCATCGCCTACCTCGCCGGCGTGCAGGCCTACGCGTGGGGCGCGACCCTCGCCATCATGGGCCTCTGGCTCCTCATCCACGCGATGAAGTGGGAGGAGCGCGTCGGCGCCCTCTTCCACGACGTCGGCGAGGGCATCCGCGCCGGCAAGCTCAGCCTGCTCGCGAACCTCGTCATGCTGCTGCTGATTGCGGCCGGCGTCATCGTCGGCTTCGTCGTCGAGCGCGGCCACGGCCAGCCCAAGAACGTGGCGTTCAACTGGCCCACGCTCTACCACGCCCTCATCTTCGTGCAGGCGTTCCTGCCCTACATGGTGAGCGCGTTCCTCGTGCGCGCCGCCGGCAGCCTGTTCGACTCCTGGGTGCGCGGCGGCGACACCAGCACCGGCGCGTGGTCGGCCGCCTGCGTCCTCGTCTTCCTCGGCCTCTCCGGCAGCGTCGTGCTCGACATGGCGGTGGACGTCCTGGAGGCGCGCGACCTCATCCACATCGTCACCCCGGCGCGCGCCCTCCAGGTCACCGCCGGCATCGTCATCCTGATGGGCGGCCTCATGGTCGGCCGCTACCTGCGCGCCCCGCAGCCGCGCCCGCAGCGGTAAGCATGGAGTGGCCCGCCTGGGAGCCGCACTACCGGGCCCTGTGCGCCCAGTTCGGCTACCGCGAGGCCGACGACCTCGCCGCCGCCCGGGAGCTCCGCCCCCTCGTGCCCGCCGCGAGCCGCTTCCGCAACCTCGGCGTCCTCGTCCGCAACCGCAAGGAGGTCGCCGTCGTCGGCGCCGGCCCAAGCCTGGAACGCACCCAGCCGGCGGCGCTCGCGGGGCGCACCATCGTCGCCTGTGACGGCGCAACCTCTTGGCTGCGCGAGAACGGCCTCCTGCCCCAGGTCGTCGTCACCGACCTCGACGGCAAGCCGGAGGATTTGCTGTGGGCGGCGGCGCAGGGCAGCAGCATGGCCGTCCACGCGCACGGCGACAACCGGCCCGCGCTGCGCGAACTGGCGCCCAGGCTTGGCCCGCAACTCTACGGCACCTACCAGTGCGCGCCGCAGCCGGACCTGGAGCCGATGCGGAACGTCGGCGGCTTCACGGATGGCGACCGCGCGGTCCTGCTGTGCGAAGCGTTGGGCGCGCGCTCGGTCCTTCTGTTCGGCTTCGACTTCGACGCCCCGCCCAGCCGCTACTCCCACCGCTGGGACCCCGCCACCAAGCCCGCCAAGCTCGCGTGGGCGGAACGCCTGGTCGGCGAGGCGGCGGCGCGAGGGAAGATGGGCGTCACGCGCTACATGCCGTGACCAGGCCCAAACAGGTTTGGAGTTGCCCGCCCGTCGGTCAGTGCCTCGGCCCCGCCGCCCACTTGGCGTAGTCGGTGTTGACCTCGACAGGGATGGACTCGATGAGTGGCAGCTCGTAGGGGTGGCCCTTGGCCATGCAGCGGCGCACCTCCATCTCCTTGTCGCGCGTGGTGCGGGCCTCCACGAGGATCTCGCGCTCGTGCACCGTCTTGCCTTTCCACTGGTAGCTGGACTGGACGGGCCACGCGTGCACGCAGGCGGCGATGCCCTGCTCGACGAGGGCCTGCGCGAGGCCTTGCGCATGGTCGTCGCTGGCAACCGTGGTGCGCACCAGGACCAGCGACTCGAAGGGCATGCCGGGCGAGGGGGCGGGGCGGGGAAAAGCCTGCCTCCGGCTCAGATGGAGTCCTTCAGCCCGGCCAGGCGCGCCAGGAGGACCTTGCCCTGGGCGGCGGCCTCCTCGACGAGCGGCACGAGGCGGGCGCAGGCGGGCGGCGGCGTGGGCGCGAGGCACTTGGCCGCGAGGTCCGCGATGTCGCCGAGGAGCAGCGCGAGGGCACGCAGGTCGGCGTGGAAGGCCCGCAGCGCTGGGGGCGGCGTCGTCTTGTCCAGGACCTCCTGCACGTAGGCCATCTGGCGCGCGTGGATGGCCTCCAGCGTCCGCTGCGCGTCCTCGCGGTTGCCCGTCGCCGCAGCTTGCCAGGCGGCCTGCACCTCCACCTGCCCCGCCGCGAGGCGCACCTCGGTCGGCTGAATCACCGTCTCCACGTAGCCGGGCGGCTGCGCGCGCGCAAGCTCCGTCATCGCGGTGGCGCCCACGCCGACCACGCCGCACATCACCAGCGCCGCGACGGCGAGGTTCCGCGCCGCCGCCAGGACCCAGGCCCCATCGTTGCCGTCCGGTTCGCCAACCATCCGGGCAGGATTCGCCGGGACGCCAAAACGCATGGGGTTGGACTTCGCCCAAGTGCCGCACATGTGGGGGCGGGCGCCGCGCAATCCCCGGAAGGCAAGCCTTATTCCGACGCCCCGGGTCGAACGCGCCAATGCAGGGACTCTACATCGCGCTGGGGCTCTTGGGGCTCTACATCGCGTTCGTGGTCTGGCTCGTCCAGACCGGCCGCCTGCAGAAATGGAACCTGAGCCTCATGCTCGGCATCGTCCTGCTGGTGCGGACGCAGCGCGGCAAGGGCGTCCTGGACTTCCTCGCCCGCCCGAAGCGGCTGTGGAACGCGTTCGCCGACCTCGGCACGGTGATGACGCTCGCCGGCATGGTGCTGATGACCGTCGTCTTCGGCTGGAGCGTCTGGTTCAGCCTGCAGCCCAACTCCGGCGTGCAGCCGCTGGGCGCCAGCGAAATCCTGGTCATCCCCGGCGTCAACCCCTTCGTGCCGCTCTGGTACGGCCTCGTCGCGCTCATCATCACGCTCGTCGTCCACGAGGGCGGCCACGGCGTCCTGGCGCGCGCCAACGGCATGCGCGTCAAGTCCATGGGCCTCCTGGTCGCCGTCCTCCCCATCGGCGCCTTCGTGGAGCCCGACGACGAGGACCTTCGCCTCGCCCCCCGCCGCAGGCGCCTGCGCGTCTTCGCCGCCGGCCCCGCCGTCAACATCACCCTCGCCGTCCTCTGCCTCGCCGGGTTCTCCGCCATGGTGGGCGCCGCCACGCCCGCCCCCGGGGTCCACGTCGCCAACGTCATCGAGGGCGCCCCCGCCGCGCGCTCCGGCATCGCCGCAGGCGCCGTCATCACCTCGTTCAACGGCACCCCAATCCCCGACTGGCCCGCCCTCAGCGCACGGCTCAACGCGAGCGCCCCAGGGCAGCAGGTCACGGTCGGCCTGCGCGACGGCACCCTCCACACCGCTACTTTGGACAGCCGCTGGAACGGCTACTCGCAGCCGCAGCGCGAGGCCATCGTCACCGCCGACGCGTACGGGGTTGCCGAGTGCCACCGCCGCTTCGGCCCGGCGGGACCGGTGGGCGGCCCCTGTGCCGAGGCCCTGCAGAAGTCGGCCTACCTCGGGTTCTACCAGTTCACCCCGGAGGACCTGCGCTTCCTGGCGCACCCCTTCACGAGCGGCATGATCGGCTTCCTGTCGCTGACCTCGCTGCCCATCGGCGAGGTGCGCGGCGAGCCCGTCCTCTCCACCTACCTGCCCGCCTTCCACGACGCGCCGTGGGCGCCCGCCATCTATTGGCCGCTGACGCTCGTGGTGTTCTGGGTCTTCTGGATCAACCTCATGGTGGGCCTGACAAACATCCTGCCGATGCTGCCCCTCGACGGCGGCCACATCTTCCGCGACGCCGTCGGCGGCCTCGTGCAGAAGCTTCGCCCCGCGATGGAGGCGGCGAAGCGGGAGCGGTTCGTCAGCTGGACCGCCGGCGCCATGAGCCTGCTCATCCTGGGCGCGTTCATCCTGCAGATTTTCGGGCCGCGCCTCGTGAACTGACCGCACCGCGACCAAACGGGCTTTGTCCACGGAACCACAATTCCACGACTTGCGCGAACCGCCCTGTTTTCCAGAAATCGCCGTCCCGGCGGAGTGCGCCACGCTTAAACCGACGGCCCAGGGTCGCAGCGCGTGGACCCGGTCACGCTCGACGGCAACAGCCTGCGCCTCGAGGACGTGGCGGCCGTCGCGCGCGGCGCCCCGGTCCGCATCGACCCACGGGCGTGGCCAGCCGTCGAGGCCAGCCGCCGCGTCGTCGACGACCTGGTGAAGGCGGGCACCGTCGCCTACGGCATCACGACGGGCTTCGGCGAGTTCGCGCACGTCACCATCCAGCCCGGCCAGGTGCGGCAGCTCCAGCGCAACCTGCTGATGAGCCACGCCGTCGGCGTCGGCGCCCCGCTGCCCCGCCCCGTCGTGCGGGCGATGCTGTTGATTCGCGCCAACACCCTCCTGAAGGGGTGCAGCGGCGTGCGGCGCGTCCTCGTCGAGCGGGTCGTCGAGCTGCTCAACCGCGGCCTCGTGCCGGTGGTGCCCAGCCGCGGCTCGGTCGGCGCGTCCGGCGACCTCTGCCCGCTCGCGCACATGGCACTGCCCCTCATCGGCCTCGGCCACGTCGAGGACGCGCACGGCAAGCGGCTGCCCGCCGAGGCGGCCCTGCGCGCCGCCGGCCTGGAGCCCGTCGTGCTGGAGGCCAAGGAGGGCCTCGCGCTCATCAACGGCACGCAGATGATGTGCGCCATCGGGGGGCTCAGCGTCGTCGAGGCGCGCGGCCTGCTCCAGGACGCCCAGGTCGTCGCCGGCATGAGCCTGGAGGCGCTGATGGGCTCGGTGGCGCCGCTCGACGCGCGGGTCCACGCCGTCCGCCCGCACCCCGGGCAGGGCACCGTCGCCGCGAACCTGCGCGCGCTCACCGCCCGCTCCGGCATCGTGGAGAGCCACGAGGGCTGCGGCCGCGTGCAGGACGCCTACTCGCTGCGCTGCATCCCGCAGGTGCTGGGCGCCTGCCGCGACGTGGTCGAGCAGGCCGCGCAGGTGCTCTCGGTCGAGCTCAACGCGGCGACGGACAACCCGCTCGTCTTCCCCGACGGCCACATCGTGAGCCAGGGCAACTTCCACGGCGAGGTCCTCGCGTTCCAGCTCGACTTCCTGGCCATCGCGCTCGCCGAGGTCGCCAGCATCTCGGAGCGCCGCACCGAGCGCCTCGTCAACCCCGACCTGAGCGAGGGCCTCAAGCCGTTCCTCGTGGACGCGGGCGGCCTCAACTCGGGCTTCATGATTGCGCAGTACGTCGCCGCCGCGCTCGTGTCGGAGAACAAGGTGCAGGCGCACCCGGCGAGCGTGGACTCCATCCCGACGAGCGCGAACCAGGAGGACCACGTGAGCATGGGCTCGGTCTCCGCGCTCAAGCTCGCGCAGGTGCTGGAGAACGTGCGCAACGTCGTGGCCATCGAGGCGCTGTGCGCGGCGCAGGCGCTCGACCTCAAGGCCCCGCTCAAGCCCGGCACCGGCTCGGCGGCGGCGTGGGCCCGCATCCGGCGGGACGTCCCGAAGCTGGAGAGCGACCGCATCCTCAGCGACGACGTGCAGGCGCTGGCGGGGCTGCTCCAGGCGGGCGCGCTGCGCGAGGCCGTGGCCAAGGCTGGCGTCATTCTGGTCTAGGTTTCATCCCAAACCGCGGATTTCGCGGATGACGCGGATGGCCTGCGTTCGCGAATCGCGCTGTCGCGGTTCCAGCCGGTCGGCGTCAGGCCTGTTTGCCGGCGCCCTCGTCGAGCGCGCGCATCACGGTGACGGCTTGGCGCTTGAAGTCCGCCTTCACGGCGTCGTAGGTGGCGGTGTCCATCTCCTGCGCCTGCCGCGCCATCTCGACCTCCTTGAGGGCGGCCAGCAGGGCGCGCTTCTTGCCCTCCAGCACGGCGGGCGGGTCCTGGGCGGCGATCTCGGTGTGCGCCGCGACCTGGGCGACCTGCTTGCGGCCGCGCGTCTGCACGATGCCGCGCTGCACGAGGAACGCCCACAGCAGCAGGCCGAGGACGAAGGCGGCGACGGCCTGGAGCCAGGGGAAGCCGGCCGCCGGGGGCGCGGGCGCCGTCGTGGTGGCGCCGGGGTGGATGGCGGCCCAGAACGGGTCCGGCAGCGGCGAGGCGGCGGTGTAGGTCAGCGCCTGGATGGTGGCGGTGCCGTCGGTGCTGCTGCCGGGCGAGGTCGCGGTGCCGGGCGCCTCGAAGGCGCTGCCCATCGGCACGTAGAGGATGACGGCGGCGTCCTTGCCCGCCTCGGGGGGCGCGCGCAGGGAGAAGGCGACGGCGGTGGAGAACGGCTGCGACGAGAGGACGGTGACGGTGGCCGTGTTGCCGGTGTTGTTGGCGGCGAGGCTGACGGTCACGGCACCGGCCTGGGCCTGCCGGGTGAACGAGGCGCAGGTGCAGGCGACGGTCTCCAGGGCGCTGCCGGCGGGGAGGGTGAAGTGCAGGTCCTTGGCGCCGCCGAGGGGGACGGTGAGGCGCTGCTCGACGTTCCAGGCTCCCGCGCGCTCCACGGCCTGGGTGCTGGGGATGTCGCCGACGCCGGCGCGGACCTGGTAGGACTGGCCGAAGTCCATCTGGGCCTGCACGGGGGCGGCCAGCACGGCGGCCACGAGGGCGACGAGCAGCAACGTTCGCATGCGCGCCGCGACGGGGATGGCCTACAAAACGGTGGCTCCCAGCCGAACCGCTGGCGCATGCAGACCCTAGGGCGCTGCGTCCCTGGCCCGGACCACGAATTGCGCGAACCTCACCGCCGGTTTCGTGAGATTCGTGCAATTCGTGGTTCAGGGAGGGGCTCCCCGAATCCCTGCCAGTCGGGCTATTTGCTCACGGTCTCGTTCCCGTACTTGGCCTGCAGTTCCGGCGGCAGGAACTTGCTGGAGCAGCCGGCGGTGTAGGACTCGACCTGGTAGACGAGCGCGCCCTGCGGCAGCGGCGTGCCGTCGGGGAGGTGGCTGAGGAGGCGGCCCTGGAACTGGCTCGGCTTGGGCTGGAGCGGGCTCTCCGACGCGCGGTCGTACCAGGCCCAGACGCGCTGGTGGTCCGGGTCGGTGAAGGCGGCGACGGGGAAGACCTGGCCGGTGCCGCCGAGGCGCCACGTGGCGGTCACGGCGGGCATGGCGAGCTGCGCGTCGGTGGGGAGGCGGCGGGTCTCGTTACGGAACACCCACGTCGCGCCGGCCGCGTCGGGCCGCACCTCCAGCGTGTGCGTCGAGTAGTAGGCTTGGCCGTCGCGCTGCCAGACGGTGGTGGCGCGCGTGGCGTTGCGGTAGTCCGGGTTCTGCACGAGTTGCGTGCCGTTGGGGCCGGTGACGGGGATGCTCTGCGGCTCCGGGATGCCCATGAGGGTGTAGGAGCCCCGCGTGTGCTGCTCAGGGTCGAGGGTGAGGTCGCCAACGAAGCGGACGCTCGCCTCGCCCTGCGTCGAGGCCAGGAACAGCGTTCCCGCGCCCACGACAATGATGGCGGCGGCGGCCAGCAGTTGGGTGCGCAGGAGCATCAGCGGCCCTCCTTGCGTTCCCCATCCGGTCCTGCGGAACCGGAAGGTCCGCTGCGCTGAGCGACTCCTCCCTCCGGTCGGAGCCGCTCGGCTTCGAGGGTGGCGAGGCGCTGCTCGATGCGGCGCGCGCGCAGCTCAAGCCGGACCAGGGAGGCGGCGAGCAGCGCGAAGGTTGCCGTGAAGGCGAGGAAGAAGCTGGTGGCGTCGTTCACGCTTCGGCCTCCAAGGCGGCGGCGCGCTCCTGGATTGCAAGGAAGCGCGTGCGTTGCAGGAACAGGTGGACGAACAGAAGCAGGAACGCCACGAAGGACCACAGCAGGATGAGGCCGACGTCGCCGGACACCGCCGCGTCGGGGTTCTTGCCTGGGCCGGCGATGTCGGGGTGCAGGCTCGTCGCGAGCAGGCGGCTGGTGAGGAAGGAGACCGGCACCATGACGAAGCCGAGGATGGCGAAGGCGGCGCTGAGGCGGGCGCGGCGCTCGGGGCCGTCGATGAAGCGGCGCAGCAGGAGGTAGGCGGCGAAGACGAGCCACATCACGACCACGACGAGGACCTTCGGCTCGGTGTAGACCGTCGCGAGCGCGTTCTGGCCCGCCTTCGCCCACTCCTGCATCCCCCACAGCGTTCCCGTGGCGAGCGCGACGGTGTTCATCAGGAACCCGACCTCGGCGGCGGCCTGCGCGGGGCGGTCGTACTTCAGGTCGCGCTCGTTGAGGTAGGCGAGGCCGAGGACGAAGGTGACGAGGTAGGCGGCGAAGCTCGTCCAGGCGCTCGCGGGGTGGTAGAACAGCACCTTGCGGGTCAGCGGCGCGGTCACGTCGGGCTGGAACGACCAGTCGGGCGCCCGGAACCAGGTGAGCCAGAAGAGGACCGGGAACGCGACGAGGGTGCCCCACAGCGTCGCCTGGCGGATGCGGGCCACCGTGGCCTCCTTCACGCTCCGCCTCCAGGCGTGGGGGTCCATAGGGGTTGTGGCCGCGTGATGGAACCACGAACTCCACGAATCGCACGAATCGGTCCGGTTTCGTGCAATTCGTGGTTCGGTCGGGCGGAGCGCAGCATCAGTCCCCCTCAAGCGCAATCGGCACGACGAGCAGAGCCGCGCCCGCCGCCACGATGTCGTAGCCGGCCATCAACAGCAACGGCAGGCGAAGCTCGGACAGGCTGGCGCCCTCCAGCGCCGCAATCGTGGCGCGCAGGCCAGCCTGGAGCAGCGGGGCGAGGACCGGGATGAGGAGGATGGGCAGCAGGACCTCGCGGCTGCGCGCCTGCGCGGCGAGCGCCGAGGTGGCCGTACCCGCAATCGCCACGCCGACGGCGCCGACGACGAGGACGACAGCGAGGGGAAGCGGCGCGGCAACGTCGAACAAGAGCCAGATGCCCCCGAGGCCCAGCAGCGCGAGGCCAGCCGTCAGCAGGGTGTGGACGGCGGCGCGGGAGAGGCCGTGCCAGAGCAGCGGGACGGGCGCGCTGCGCAGGAGGTCCAGAGTTCCCCGGTCCGCCTCCGCCGCGAAGCCGCGCCCGGTCAGCGCCGCTCCGCCGTAGAGCAATGGCGTCCAGAGCGCGGCCGCGGCGGCGCGGGGCGCGCCTTGCAGGGTCGGGAACGCGAAGAGGTCAAGGACGAGGAACAGGCCGAGCAAAACCAAGCCGGCTTGCAGCGCCTCCTTGCCACGCGCCTCCCGCCGCAGGTCTTTCCACAGCAGGGCGGCGAAACTCACGTCAGCAGGCCCCCGTCGAGCCGAACCGTCGCGTCGGCGCGGCGCGGCGCCTCGTGCAGGGCCATCAGCGTGGCGCCCGCGCGTGCGGCGACCCGCGCGTCCAGCCAGGAGCGCGCCTCGTCGTCAAGGGCGGTGAACGGCTCGTCCAGCACCAGCAGCGGCGCGTCCGGCAGCAGGGCCATGGCGAGCGCGAGGCGCTGCTGCTGCCCCCGGCTCAGGGTCGCCGCCGGCCGGTGCGCGTGGCGGGCGAGGCCGCACTCCAGGGTCGCCGCCTCGACGTCGGCCTGCACGCCCCGGACCTTGGCCCACCAGGCGAGGTGCTCGTGCGGCGTCAGTTCCGCGTAGACCGGCGCCTGCTGGAGCAGGAGGCTGGCGTGGCGGCGCGCGGCGTCGGGGTCCTTGCGCGCGTCGATGCCGTCGACCTCGACGATGCCCTGGTCGGGGCGGCTCGTCGCGGCCGCGATGCGCAGGAGCGTGGACTTGCCGGCGCCGTTGGGGCCGAGCAGCGCGACCGTGCGCCCTACGGGAATCTCCAGGTTCACGCCGCGCAGGACGGGGCGGCCGCCGAGCCGCTTGTGGACCCCCTGCAGGCGCAGCGCGGCGGACGTGGGGCTCACATCCCTTCCGACGGAGCCGACCGAACCACGAATTGCACGAAATCCCTTCTTTTCGTGGAATTCGTGAAATTCGTGGTTCGGTTGGCAGGAGTCAAAGTCACATCCCCTCGAACTGGCGCCGGATGAGCCCGTTCTCGGCGGTCTGGAGGCGCTTGTGGACGGCCGCCTTGCTGACGCCGAACGCGACGCTCAACTCCTCCAGGGTGCAGGCGCGCGGGTCGTTGTAGTAGCCCATCGCGATGGCCATCTTCAGCACCTCGACCTGGCGCGGCGTCAGCGTTTTGCCGCGGCCCTTGAGGCGCAGCTCCGGCTGGTACTCGCCGACGTGCAGGAGCTTGAAGTCGTCCGCCGGCACCATGAGGCGCATGTGCTTGGTGAACTCGTTGAACGCCGCGAGGCCCGCCGGGTTGGGGCTCATGACGCTGATGACGATGTAGCCGCCCTCGACGATGACGGGGTGGAAGATGGTCTCGGGGCCGAGCATCCGCAGGGTGAGCTGGATGGGGTCGTGGCGCTGGTAGTAGGTCAGCACCGAGGTCGAGATCTCCACGGAGGCGTACGTCTCGTTCTCGGACAGCACCTCGAAGGAGCCGTAGCGCTTGGCGAACTGGCCCGTCAGGAACCGCGTCCGCGTCTGCTTGTCCGCCAGGATGGTGACGATGGCCTTCTCGACGGGGGCGGAGGCGCTGGGGCGCAGGAGGTTCAGCACGAGCCGGACGTCGGGGTGCTCCTGCGTGAACTGGCAGAGCAGGTTGTCGTCCGAGCGGATCTTGAAGACGTACTCCGTCAGCCCCTGCACGCCCCGCCCACGGTTTTTCCCATAAAAAGTGGACCTGCCTGGGCCGTGGGTTTCCATGTCAACGTTTCGCCAACGCGTCCACCGCCCTCTCCGCACGGTCCTTCCACAAGGGATTTTGAGGGCGGAGGGCTCGACAGCGTGTGCGTGGCGGCCTCGTTGCCTGGCTCGTGGTGGCCGCCGCCCTCGCCGGCTGCGGCGGGCAGGCCGCGGAGCCGACCTCGACGCTCACCGCTGCCGGCGACCGCATGCGCGTGGCCGGCCTCGTCGAGTCCGACACCCTCGTCCCGCTCGCCAACGCGACCGTGGCCATCGCCGAGCTGAACCTCACCACGACCACGGACGACGTCGGCACCTTCGCGTTCCCGCCGCTGCCGCCCCGCGTCTACAGCGTCGAGGCGCGGCACCTCGGCTACCGCACCCTCGTCCTCGTCGCGCGGCCCGAGACCAACCCCGGCGGCCTCGACTTCGTCCTGCAGCGCGCCCTCGCCGCCACGCCGCGCCAGGACCAGTTCCACTTCCGCGGCATCCTCGACTGCGGCTACGAGGCGCTGGTTTTCTCGGGCTCGTGCGACGCCGGCGCCAAGGTCCTCGGCAACCAGACCCGCTTCTCCTTCCCGCTCGCCGCCGGCTGGCGCACGACGGTGGTGGACGTGCTGTTCGACCCCAAGGCCAACCCCGGCCTGGACGGCCTGCGGCTCACCGTGCGCGGCCAAGGGCAGGCGGACCAGCTCGACGCCTACCAGCAGTACGGCCGCTTCCACTCCCCCAAGCCCTTCACGGCGCGCCTGGACCCAGGCGGCAACTACACGGATGCCACGGCGCCGGTCAACGCCAACATCACGCGCTTCCTGCTCGACGTGTATCCGCAGGGCCAGCTCTACCACCAGGCTTGCGTCCCCGCCACCCCGGCGCGGCCCGCGCAGTGCGCCCTCGGCGCGGGGGCCGGCGCGAACATCCAGTTCGACCTCTACGTCACCGTGTTCTACGTCACCCCCGCGCCGGACGGGTTCACCATCCGCACCGACGCCTGAGAACGCGTGGCCGAGTGCGGAAGGGCCAAGGCCGGCCCACCTCTGCGCACGCGTGGGCATCAAGGAGCCGTTCAACGCCATCAGCCACATGGTCGGCGGCGGCCTCGGCATCGCCCTCGTCCCGCTGCTGGTGCTGCGCGCCGACGGCGCCCTCGCGGTGACGGCCGCCAGCGCCTACGCCTTCAGCCTCGTCGCGATGTACACGATGAGCGTCCTCTACCACGCCATCCCGCACAAGAAGGCCGAGCCGTGGCTGTTCCGCCTCGACCAGGTCGGCATCTACCTCCTCATCGCCGGCACCTACACCCCCGTCGCCCTCGTCCGCATCGGCGGCCCAACCGGCTGGACGCTCTTCGGCATCGAGTGGGCGCTCGCCGCCACCGGCATCGTCCTCTGCCTCGCCGTCCACCGCACCCCGCAGGTCGTTCACCAGATTGCCTACGTCGCACTCGGCTGGGCCGCCGTCACCGCGCTCCCCGGCCTGCTGAAGATTCCAATCCCCGGCCTGGCGCTGCTGCTGGGCGGCGGCCTCTGCTACACGTTCGGGTCGCTGCTCTACAACCGCAACCGCCCCCAGACCGTCGGCCCGCTGGGCGACCACGAGGTCTGGCACCTTCTGGTGCTGGCCGGCAGCATCGCGCACGCCGTGTTCACCGTCGTCTACGTGCTGTGACGCGCCGCAACCAAACCGCGGATTTCACGGATGGCGCGGATTGGAGTCTAGTGCACGCCGCCGATGGGGTGGTGGACGCCCGTCCCGGCGGACACCTTGCCGACCACCTTGACCTCGTAGCCCACGAGGCCCTTGAGGTGCGCGACGGCCTTCTTGGCGTGGCTCGCCGGGACGACCACGACGAAGCCCATCCCCATGTTGAACGTCTTGTACATCTCGGCGTCGGCGACTTGGCCGAGCTGCTGGATGCGCGCGAAGACGGGGTGGACCGGCAGCGGGTCGGTGATGTCGTAGCGGACGCCCTGGTTGATGCGGCGCAGCTTCCGGAGGCCGGAGCCCGTGATGTGCGAGAGGCCGTGCACCGGGATGCCGGACTTCAGCAGCGACAGGATTTCGCGGACGTAGATGCGGGTGGGCTCCAGCAGGACGTCGCCGACGCGCTGGCCCTTGTGCGCCCGGTCCTCCGCCCATGGCCAGGGGGCGGTGTAGGCGTGGCCGCCGGACTCGAAGGCGCGGCGGGCGAGGCTGTAGCCGTTGGAGTGGACGCCGGTGGAGGCGAGGCCGATGAGGGCGTCGCCGGGCTTGATGCGGCTGCCGTCCACGATGTTGGCCTTCTTGACGTGCGCGAGGCAGGTGCCGGCGAGGTCGAAGCCCTTGATGATGCCGGGCAGGCTCGCGGTCTCGCCGCCGATGAGGGAGCAGTTGCTTTGGCGCGCGCCCTCGTTGAGGCCGACGCCGACCTGCCGCGTCAGCTCGGGGTCGGGGTCCTGCACGGCGAGGTAGTCCACGAACGCGAGCGGCTCGGCGCCGACGCAGAGCGCGTCGTTGACGTTCATCGCGACGCAGTCGATGCCGACGGTGTCCCACTTCCGGAGCGCGTTGGCGACCTCGACCTTGCTGCCCACGCCGTCGGTGCAGAGCACGAGCGCGTCCTCGGCGCCGAAGTCGACGAGGCCGGCGAAGTGGCCAATCTTCCCCATTGGGGCGCCGAAGCCGGTGCGCTGGAAGCTGACCATCCCCGCCAGCGCCTCGACCGCCTTGTCCTCCTTGTGGATGTCGACCCCGGATGCGGCATACGTCAGGCCGCGTCCCGCGTCACGGACGGCCGACGGGCTGTCCGTCGAGGCCATTCCCTGCGGCTTGGGCAGCACGCGGCCCGTCGCGGCGTCGATGGGCTTGGGGGTGGCGCCCTGGTCGAGCTGGACGACGAACTCGTCGCCCTTGACCGGCAGCGGCGCGGGCGTGTGGACGGCGGGGCGCGCCACCTTGACGCCCTTGGGGGCGGGGGAGGCGCGCTTGGCCACGGGCTTCGCGGGCTTGCGGGCCGAGGCCTTGGGCGCGCGGGCGGGCTTGCGCGGGGTCTTCGCCTTGCGGGCCGGCTTGCGCGCCTTGGGCACGACCGCCGCACTGGCGGGCGCTTGAAAGGGTTGATGGCGCAGGCCTAGAGCCGGGCCCGCGCGGTCCAGAGGTGGCCGGCGGTGGCGTGCGCGCCCTCGGGGTGGCCGCCGGGCGGCGCGGGCGGGGCGGGGCCGGCGCCCTTGTCCTGGGTGCTGACCGAGAACGCGACATGGACCCAGCCCGCGTTCCACAGCACGGCGGGGTAGTCCAGCAGCTCGCGGTCGGCGTCGCAGGCGGCGCCCCGGGGGCAGAAGCGGCCGACCTTGACGGGGAAGGGGCTGACGCGGACCGGCTGCTTCACGGCGCCGTCCTCGACCACGACGGCCCAGGCGTCCCAGCGCTCGCCGGCGGGGGCGTAGAGCGGGTCGGTGGCGTTGGGCGAGCCGTAGTAGGCGATGACGACCTGGCCCTTGCCCGCCGCCGCAACCCAGGGCAGCAGCGCGGTGCCGCCCGCGACCTTGAGCGGCGCCGCCCAGGTCGCGCCCTGGTCCGGCGACGACGAGAAGTAGAGGCTGCTGCCGGCGCCGGGCTGGCGCTCCATCCAGGCGGCGACGAGCGTGCCGTCGGCGGCGACGTCGAGCTGGAACGGCCACAGGCCGCCCACGCCGTTCGGGATGGCGGCGACGGTGTGCCGCGCGAAGGTGAGGCCGTGGTCCTTGCTGACGGCGACGACGGCGGTGGCGGTGCCGTTCCAGGGGTCGCTGGCGGGCGCCTCGGCCCAGGGATAGTAGAGCGTGCCGTCCGGCCCGACGCGGGGCTTGGCGATGAACGCGGAGACCGCCTCCGTCTCGTGGAAGACCTGGGGCAGGGGCACGAACGTCGCGCCGCCGTCCGTGCTGCGCAGCAGGTGCAGGCCCGCGTCCGTGGATTGCGTGACGCCGACGGGGAGCGCCGGCGCCGCGACGGGGAGGTTGAGGGCGCGCGCGTAGGAGAGGTAGGCCTCGCCCGCGACCTTGCCCGCCGTGATGTATTGGCGGTCGTTGTCGCGCGGCCGCTCGATGGGCAGGAAGCTCGCCTGGCTCCAGGAGTGGCCGTCGGGGCTGGTCTGCACGACGAAGCCGTTGGCGTTGCTCGTCACCCAGAAATCGGTGAGGTAGACGGTGCCGTCCGGCCCGACGTCCACGTCGCTGTCGCAGGAGCAGAAGACGCCGCTCTCGTCGCGCGCGGACGGCGTGCGCAGCGCCCCCCACGAGGCGCCGTCGGCGCTGCCCCACAGGCTCACCTGGCTGTCGAGGACGTTGGGCTGGCTCACGAGGGAGCCGGGCGCCACGAGGAACAGGCCGTGCGGGCCGGCGGCGAGGTTGGGCTCCGCGGCGACTTGCTCGCCGGGGACGCGGGCAAGGTCCTGGAACGTGAGGGCCGGTGGCGGGGCGGTCGCCGTGTCCGTCGCGCCGGAGCAGCCCGCGAGCAGGAGGAGCAGGATGGCGGCCAGGGGCCACGGGCGCATGGGCGCGGGATTCCAGGTTCCCTTCATGGCGGTTGCGGGCCACCGCAGGGGATGGGCCACGCGCCAGACCCGGATGGCATAAAGGTTAAGGCCGGACGGGCGGCGTGCGTTGCCCATGCGTGTCCTCCCTCTCCTGCTCGTCGCGGCGTTCGCCCTCGCCGGCTGCGCGAGCCAGACCCCGGCGCCCACCACGAGCGCGGCCCCGACCAAGCAGTACGAGGACGGCGTCAACAAGCTCGACGTCCCCACGCTGCCCCGCGCCGCCCCCGCCGACGGCGAGCGCACCCTGAAGGAGGCCCCCAAGTGGCGCCTGGGCGAGTGGTGGACCTACAAGATCGTCGACCACTTCACCGAGCGCACCCTGGAGACCACGCGCGTCGTGGCGGGCACGGACGGCCCCAACTACCTCGTCGGCTTCCCCATCGACGCGTTCAGCAACGACGTCCTCATCTTCCACATCCCGGGCTTCGGCGACGTCAGCCAAGCCGACCTCAGCTTCGAGGTGCACGACGTCGTGTTCGCGCCGCTCAAGTTCCCCATGACCGAGGCGCACACCTGGGACACCGCGTTCGAGGGCCGCGCCGGCACGATGGCCGCCGAGCCGCAGACGGACGGCACCGCCAAGCTCACCGGCGGCGGCAACGGCTGGTCGATGACCGCCGTCTACGACCCCAAGCTCGGCGAGGTCTCCCACCTCGACTACCCCGGCTACGCGACCTACGACATCACCGGCCACGGCTACGATTACTCGGGCACGGTCCGCGTCCCGCACGCGCACGACCTCGTCTTCATGCACGGCCGCACCGGCCCCGTCCTGGACAACCGCCAGCCCGCAGGCCCCGGCGCCATCAACCTCGGCACCGACACCGTGCAGGTGCAGCCCGGCTACGACCACCTCGCCTTCACCCTCATCGCGGCCAACCTGCTGCCCTTCGTGGCGCCGCAGGCGGGCGCCATGCCGGCCTCGGGCTACTACGACATCAAGGCCACCTCGCCCAACGGCACCGTCTACGAGCTGACCGCCCTGCCCCAGGAGGCGCCGACCAAGATCTCCTTCTTCGGCACCGGCGACCCGACGGGGCCGTGGAGCCTGAGCTTCACGGTCGGCGGCGCGGGCATCGGCATCGCGGAGGGCATCGGCTACCACTCCATCGACGTGCAGCTCCCGAGCGGCTGCGTGGTGGCCAGCTTCAACGCGCAGCACCACGCCGCGCCCTGCAAGGTGGACGGCACGGGGCACCTGCTGACGCAAGCCTCCAAGTAGCGCCGCCCCTGTCGCGCCGCGTGGACGGACCGGACCGGTTCAGCGACCGCCTCCTGGCCTCGGCGCGCCGCGCCAACAGCTGGCTCTGCGTCGGCCTCGACCCCGACCCCGCGCACTACCCCGACGGCCTGGGCGCCGAGGACACGCTGGAGTTCTGCCTCGGCGTCGTGGAGGCCGCCGCCGGCGCCGCGTGCTGCGTCAAGCCCAACGCCGCCTTCTTCGAGGCGCTGGGCGCCGTGGGCCAGGACGCGCTGCACGGCCTCGTCGCGTCCATGCCGCCGGGGCTGCCCGTCATCCTCGACGGCAAGCGCAACGACATCGGCAACACGGCGCGCAAGTACGCCGAGGCCGCCTTCGACGAGTTGGGCGCCGACGCCGTCACGGTCACGCCCTACCTCGGCAAGGACACGGTGGAGCCGTTCGCGCGCTACGCCGACAAGGGCGTCTTCCTGCTCGCCCGCACCAGCAACGCGAGCGCCGGCGACTTCCAGGACCTCGACGTCGGCGGCATGAAACTCTACGAGGCCGTCGCGCGCAAGGCGATGGAGTGGAACCGGGAGTTCGGCAACCTGGGCCTGGTCGCGGGCGCGACCTACCCCGACGAGCTGGCGCAACTGCGCAAGGCGTGCGGCGACGGCGTGCCGCTGCTGATTCCCGGCGTCGGCGCGCAGGGCGGCGATGCCAGGACGAGCCTCCAGCGGGGCGGCGACTCGAAGGGCCGCTTCGCGGTCGTCAACGTCGGACGCGCCATCCTCCAGGCCGGCGACGGCCCCGACTGGCGCGAGAAAACCGGCGCGGCGGCGCGCTCCTACGCGGCGCAACTGCCGTTCACGGGCTGACCTCTGACCCGGAACCACGGAGTCCACGGAGAGGTTCCGCGCAATCCGCGTCACCCGTGGTTCAAGTGAAACGGTTCAGCCCTGTCCCATCTGTGACAGGACGTTCAGCGGCATGGTCAGCAAGACACGGACGGGCTGGCCGTCGCGCCATGCGGTGAAGGTCGCGGTGAACTGGTAGGCGCCGGGCGGGGCCTGGACGAGATGGTCGCCCTCGGCGTAGGTGCCGTTCCAGGTCGTGCTGAAGGAGATGGTGGCGCCCGCCGGGAAGGGGTTGTCGGTGAAGCCGAAGCAGTGGGCGCGCGGGACGTCGAGCGGGCGCTCGGTGCCGTTGGCGTCGCGCAGGCTGTAGGCTTCGGGCCGTTCGCAGGCGCCGTGGACGGTGGCGACGGCGCCCTCGTTCTTGGCGGTGTAGTCGAGGCGGATGGTGCCGTCCTTGTAGATGCCGGAGCGGTCGGCGGAGCCGGACAGGCGCAGGCCGTTGGTGGCGTTCTCGCCATGCGGGGGCGCGATGGCCGCGCCGCCGTTGGGGCCTCCTGCCCCGGGGGCGGGCGAGGTGGTTGGGTGGGAGGTGGCGGTCTGCGTGCAGCCGGCGGCGAGGATGGCGGCAGCGAGCAGGCAGGGCAGGAGTCGCGCTCGCATGGGGAAGGCTAGGCGGCCCGCAGGGAAGGGGGTTCGCGTATGGTCGGGGAACTCCCCAACGGCAAGAGGCAGGGGTGGAGGGGGGAGAGGGGCGAGTGACGCTTCAGAGGTACTCGGCCTTCTTGCGGCCGCGGGCAATGAGGTTGTGCTCGCTGCAGTAGAAGGCGTCCGGGACGCGGACGAAGGCTTTCCCACGGGGTCCCTTCCTGAAGACGGGGCCCATGGCGGAGTCGCAGGTGGGGCAGCGCGGCCGAATTCGGTTTGGCATATTGGCCAAACTGGATACATCGGGGGTCTTCAAAGCTTGCTCGGCTCGTGCCTGCCGCTTCCCGGCCCCCTGACGGGAGCCCCCGGCGGCCGTCCGGGGCGCCGAGTGCCGGAAAACGGCCAGTGGGCGGCCGTAATGCGTCCCTCTCCTGGCGACCCCTTGGCGTTTCTCTAAATATGCGCGGCTTGCCGCCTCCTGAAAACGCCGCGCCGGGTTCTTGCTTTGTTGGGCGGCTCCCCGCCGCGGCGCCAGCAATGGGCCTGGGGCCGGAAGCTCAGATGAACGAGGAGGAGGACTCAGGCAGGTTGGTCTCGGCGCTGGCGTGGTGCGCGCGCAGCTCCCTCTCCAGGTCGGCGGCCTCCTGCTCCAATGGCTTGGTGTCGACGGGGACGTCGGGGATGAGCTTGGCAATGGACTCGATGAGGGCGGCGGCGGCCAAGCCGTCGGGGTGGTCGCGGGCGGCCTCGGCCAGCAGCGCCCCAGTGGGAACCTGGAGGTCCTTGCCCTGCACCAGGATCTGCGCGGTGGAGCCGGAGATGAGCGCCCGTGGCATCGCCGGGATGCCAGCTTTCACCAGCATCTCGATGACGTCGGCCTCGCCGCTTGCGCAGAACACGTGCGGCGCGGGCTGGCCCTCCATCCGCACCACGGCGTCGAGGGAGAGGATGAGCTTGGCGCCCGCCGACTTCGCGACGTCGAGCAGGAAGTCCGCGATGCGCGCCGCGTGCGCCGGGTGCAGCGGGACGTCGGCGACGACGGCGAACATGCGGGGGCACTCGCCGCCGACGCGGCAGACGGTCTCGCCGCCGAAGATGCGCACCGGCGAGGTCGCCTGGCCGTCCTGGATGGAGACGATGGTCTTGAACTCGGGGACGCGGAAGTGGCCGACGAGCGGGAGGTTGAGGTGCTTGACGAGGTACTGCGCCGCGATGACCGCCGCCGAGCCGACGCCCGGCATCGCCACCAGGATGAGGGCGTCCTCCAGCGGCATGGCGGCGAACAGCTCCAGCCCCACGTCGGCGCGCTGCAGGGCGGCGGCATTGAGGCCGGCGTCGCTCTGGGGCTTGGGGGTGCGCGCGGGGCTCATCCGGTCGGGCATGGCCCGGTCGCTGATGAAGGTGCGGTCCGTGGCCGTCAGCCGATGACCATGGGGTCGGGCTCGATGGGGCGGCCGTCGAAGCGCTCCAGCGCGAAGGGCGCGAGGTCCAGCGTGGTCTTGCGGCCCGCGACGAGCTCGGCCACCAGCTGCCCGACCATGGGGGAGATCATCATGCCGTGGCCGCTGAAGCCGTTCGCCTGCACGAGGTTCGCGGGGCCGGCCGCCGCCACGCCGAGGATGGGCTTGGCGTCCGGCGTCTTGTCGTAGCTGCCGGCCCACTGCCGCAGGACGCGGACGGGGCCGAGGCGGGGCAGCAGGCGCACGGTCTGCTTGCTGAACTCGCGCGCGAACTCCAGGCTGCTCGACCACTCCATCGACTCCTCGGCGTGGGTGCCGAGGCCGCCGACCAGCTCACCGCGCATGTCCTGGTTGATGTAGTAGCCCGTTGAGAGGTCCACGAGCATGGGGTCGAGGAACGGCTTGAGCGGCTCCGACACCAGAATCTCGTGGCGCTCGGGCTTGACGGGAAGCTCCAGGCCGACCTGGCGCGCCAGGTCGCGGCTCCAGGCGCCGGCGGCGTTGACGACCCACTCGCAGCCGAAGCGGCCCTGGTTGGTCAGCACCGCCGTGACGCGGCCGCCGCGCCGCTCGAACGCCTGCGCCTCCGCGTGCGTCAGGACGTGGACGCCGCGCGACTCCGCCGCCGCCTTGTAGCCCCACACGATGGGCCACGGGAACAGCACCGCGTCGTCGGGGTTGAACGTCGCGCCGACGCAACCCTCGGTCCGCAGGCCGGGCACGAGGCGCTCCGCCTTCTCCAGGGGGATGACCTTGGTGCGGACGCCGTGGCTGTTCTGGAACGCTGCCGCCTTGCGGAGCGCGGCCAGCTGCGCCTCGCTGCGGGTGAGGAACAGGTAGCCGCCCTGGCGCAGGAAGAGGTTGTGGCCGGTCTCCTGCGCGAAGCGCTTGAACTGCTCGATGCTGCGCTTGGCCAGCACGATGTTCTCCGCCGTCGTCCACTGCGCCCGCACGCCGCCGCCGTTGCGGCCGGTGGCGCCCTTGACGAGCGAGTCCTTGTCCAGCACCAGCACGTCGCTGATGCCGAGCTTGGCCAGGTGGTGCGCGATGCTGAGCCCGATGGCGCCGCCGCCGACCACGACGACCTGGTAGTGGCCCTTCAGCGGCGCGCTCACGTCGGCGCCCCCGACCCGCCAAGCAGGGGTTTCCGGGGTTCCGGGGCGGGCGGGCGGTCCAAAGGCGCGTCGGGCGCGGCGAGGGTGGCGAAGGCGATGGGGCGCACCGGCGGCCGGAACGTCATGACGTCCACGTCGTCCAGCGGGACGCGGCGCTCGTCCGCGATGAGCTGCATGCACGCCTGCACGCACGCCTTGCCCTGGCAGGGGCCGGTCCCGACGCCGAGGTAGCGCTTGAGGTCCTCGAAGTAGGCGAAGCCGTCGTGGATGGCGGCCACGCACTCGTCGAGGGTGATGTCCTCGCAGCGGCACAGGAACGTCTTGGGCGTGGTCATGCGCCCACTCCCGACCGAACCACGAATTCCACGAATTGCACGAAACCCGACGGGGCGGGGAGGTTCGTGGAATTCGTGGTTCCAGAGCGGCGTCGGTGCTCCCCGAAATCCCCGAAATCCCTGTTGGGGAGGGCGCCCATCACGCTTCCACCCCCAGCGCGGCGTGGATGCCGGGCCGCGTCGTGGCGCCGTCCGCGTTGGCCTTCGGGGCCAGCACGCCGGTGGACCAGTCGAGGGCGCAGCCGGCCTGCTGGAACAGCTCGACGCGGGGCGTGCCGGGGAGGTTGCACAGGATGGCGTCGCACTCCACCCAGTCGCCGCCCACCTGCGCCGCCTCGACGTGCGTCATGCCGCGCGCGGCCTGCACCATGCCGTGGCCGACGACCTCGCTGCCGGCGTTCTGGAGCAGCGCGACGACGGGCTTCGGGAGCGGGGCGCCGTGCGCGACGACACGGCGGCCGGGCGCGACCCTGTGGCCGCCCAGGAGCCGCAGCGCGCCGCGCAGGCTCAGCACGCCCGGCAGGTCGTTGTTGGTGAACAGGGGCCAGGCGTCGTGGCGGCCCGGGCCGAGGGTGATGCGGCGCGCGGTCACCTCGACCAGGTCCTCGCGGCCCGCGTGGACGCGGCGGACGGCGGCGACCATCGGCCTGCCCGCCTCGTGCGCGCCGTAGATGCCGAAGCAGAGCGCCTGCGTCCAGGCCTGGACGTTGGGCTTGCCGGCGACCTCGGCGGCCAGCAGGCGGGTGCTGGACTCGAAGGGGTCCCACGACGCGGTGCCGCCCAGGTGGGGCAGCTCGTCGACGACGAGGACGGAGGCCCCGGTCGCGGCGGCGGCGCGGGCGCGCAGGAGGCCGTTGCGGCCGGCGCCCACCACGAGTTCGTCCACCTCGACGGTGTGGCGCTGCGGGCCGGTGACCTCGACGCCGGGCTGCGGGGGCTTGCCCATGCCCGACATGAAGCGGACGCCCTTGAGGAACGCCTCGTTGAGCAGCCGCATCCGCGTGAAGGCGTTGTGCGGGTCGAAGCCGTTCCAGTACACCTTGTCCACGACGCCGAGCAGGTCGTGCTTGGCGGTGCCGAGGACGTTCTGGCTCGTGAGCGGGCAGCCCTCCCTGGCCAGCGCGGTGCAGGCGGGGACGTTGGGGATGCCGCCCTCGTTGACGAAGCAGGAGCCGCACGAGCCCTGCACGCAGTAGAGGCCGCGCGGCCGGTGGTACTTGAGGCTGCGCGACAGCACCCGCACGCCGGCGCGGTGGAGCGCGGCGCCGTAGGTGTCCCCCTCCTGGAAAGGCACCTCGCGGCCGTCGAAGGTGAAGCGCGCCACCATGCCGGCGACTCGGAGGGCCCCCATGAAGGCGACGGTCCCGTTCAGAGGCGGGGACTCCCGCGCCAGGAACGGAGGCCGGGGATTCCTCAGCGGCTGCGGGGCCGGTGGCGCTCCAGTTCGCGCTCCAGGCGGCCTGTCACCACGACCCAGAACAGGCGCCAGTCGGAGAGGAACGACTTCACAGGATAGGTGAAGGTCGCCGGCCGGTTGCGCTCCACGAAGAAATGGCCCACCCACGCGAAGCCGTAGCCCGCCACGAGGGCGGCGAGGACGAGCCACCAGGACCGGAACGCGACGGCGAGGCCGAGGGCCAGGAGGGCGGCGGCGGAGCCGGCGACGTGGAGCGCCTGCGTCGCGGGCCGCTGGTGCTGGCTGAGGTAGAACGGCCAGAACTCCCGCAGCGTCCGGTACTCGGGCATGGCCATGCGGGTGGAGGCCCACGCGGGCGCATGAAGTTTCCTGGCTGGCTTCGCGCCCGACTGGACCGCGGATTTCGCGGATGACGCGGAGTCAAGTCCATCCGCGCAACCCGCGCAATCCCCGGTTCGCGGTCTTGGGTTGAGGTCAGGATTGGCACTTGGGGCAGTGGAACGTGCTGCGGCCCGACTGCACGATGCGCCTGACCTTCGCCCCGCAGCGCGGGCAGGGCTTGCCCTCCTGGTCGTAGACGGCCAAGTGCAGCAGGAACTGGCCGGGCTGCCCGATGTGGTCCACGTAGTCGTTGAAGCTCGTGCCGCCCTTGGCGAGCGACTCGTTGAGGACGGCGAGGATGGACCTGTGCAGCAGCGGCACCTTGCGCGGCGGCACCGCGTTGGCCGTGCGGCGCGGCGACAGGCCGGCGCGCCACAGCGCCTCGCAGGCGTAGATGTTGCCGACGCCGGCGAGCCGGGTCTGGTCGAGCAGGAACGCCTTGAGCGGGCTGCGCGAGGTGGCCAGCTCCGCGCCGAGGGCGGCGGGCGTGAACGCGGGGTCGAGCGCGTCGGGACCGAAGTGCGCGAGGTCCGGCACCTCGGCGCCCTTGCCGTAGAGCTTCAGGACGCCGAAGCGGCGCGGGTCGGAGAAGCGCAACTGCTTCCCGTCGTCGAGGTCGAGGACGAGGTGGGTGTGCTTGCGCTCCGCCTCACCGGGCTCCGCGAACAGCAGCTTGCCCGTCATGCCGAGGTGGACGAGGAGCGTCCCCGCCGAGAGGTCCAGGAGCAGGAACTTGCCGTGGCGGCGCACCGCCTTGACGCGCTGGCCCTCCAGCCCCTCCAACGGCTGGGGAGAGGCGCCGCCGCGCAGCTTGGCCGCGCGCCAGTCGGCGCCCTCGATGCGGCGGCCGCGCAGCAGCCGGTCGAGGCCGCGCCGCACCGTCTCGACCTCTGGAAGCTCCGGCACCGTTGCGGCACGGCCGGCCCCATGAAAGGGTTGGCTGGGGGCCGGGCCGTGCCAGGGGAAGGGGGTCAGCAGGTGGCGAGCGTGGTGGATGCATCGCACAGCACCATGCTGATGCCGGCGTCCACGCTGGCCATCTCGAAGCTGCGGTACAGGGTGGTGCCGAAGCTGGGGGTTCCGGCGCCGATGATGGCGTGCGTGATGGTGCCCAGGGCCGCCTCGCCGCCCAGCACGAGGTTGCTGGTGCCGCCGCGGCTGATGGCGGAGCCGGAGTCGCCGCCCGCGACGTTGATGAGCGCCTGGAAGCTGCACACGACGCCGTCGTTGAGCGACACGCCGGCGCGGGCCTTCGTCGGGATGGTGGTGCCGAACGTGATGCCGTTGCCGTGGTGGACGAGGACGCTGCCGGTCCCCTCGAGGGAGTTCTGGCCGTACGGGCCGCCCCACACCGCCATCGAGGTCTTGACCTGGGCGTAGCGCGCGCTGTCGATGGTGATGAGGGCGAAGTCGTTGCCGATGTCGCCGCTGACGCAGAAGGGCGCCGCGCTCGCCTGGGTCTGGCGGGCGTAGGCGACGGTGCCGAGGTTCTGCATCGAGCCGATGAGGCCGGAGAGCTCGCCGCCGACGTAGCAGAAGGTGGTGCAGACCTGCACCGTCACGCCGGCCGCGTTGTAGTTGGCGCCCGGGCCGGCCGTCGCGACGGCGGTGGCGGGCAGGACGCAGTGGCCGGCGGTCCCGGCGTAGTAGCGCACCGGCGAGTGGGTGGTGTCCTTGAAGATGAACGAGAGGGTGCAGATGAAGGTGCCATCGCCGGGGATGGTGGTGAGG
>JAXDQP010000077.1:0-7912 GCA_034667745.1 Thermoplasmata archaeon | reverse complement strand
AAAGCCGCTTTGACGGCCTGCCTTCTGCTTCTTCTGCTACCGTTGAGCTACGCCCAGGATATTCAGCAAGTCTCCTTCCATGTGCCAGCGAAGGCAGGCCCCGACGTGGCGGCCACCAATGCAACGTGGGTCCTCATCGTGTTCAGTGGAACCGATACCGGGTCGTTCCGTGTCGATTTCCCTGCGCCAAGCCGCGACGTGAACACGACGCTACTTGGCCTGCTGCAACCAAACGATGACCGCGTGTTCGGCAAGTCCGAAAGCGCCGTTGAGGACACCGTGCCGACGGAGCGGCAGCAGAATCCTTTCCGGGCGCAGGCGAGCTTCAGCGGCGCTGGCTCGCTCTACGTCCACGGCGCCGGCCTGCGTCTGCAAGTGCAGGATGGGGTGGCCTATCTTGCCCACCAAACAACCTACTGCCTAGATATGCCGTTCCCGGCGCAGGAGCGCGCGCAGCGTGAGGCCCGCTACCGCGACCTCTGCCCGGAGCCGGGCACGGCCGCCATATGGCGGACGGGTCCCATGCAAGTGATGCTGGAGGCCCAGGCGGTGGATGTGGTCGAGTGGCACCATGCGGATCTTGCCTGCCGGCTCGGGCCGTGCCCGGACGGCGGCCAGCGCACAATCTCCACGGTTTCCACCCCTGCACTGAACATCACCAACCGCGTCCTGAGCTACCATCAGCTCCAATCCCACGACGCAAGCCTGAGTGGCACCGGCCAAGCCACCCGCATCGTCGTGGGCGGCGCAATCTTTGACCTCGCGGTCCACGGCTGGATGCGCCTGCCGCTCGCGCAGGCCGCGGCCTGCGCTGGCTGCATCGTGGCCGAGAACCAGACGCTCTACGGCGAGGGCAACATGGAGCTGCGCGGCCTGCACCGCGACGGTGACGTGCTTTCCGCCGGCATGGGGGGAACCCTGACGGCCGCACGCGTCGATGAGCAAGGCGTTTCAGTCGGCTTGGAGGTTGCAGCCGGCATCGGCCTTGCGGGCCTCGCCACGTTGGCGGCCCTGGCGTTTTTCCGTTACTTGGTGCCGCTGTTCAGCCGCGTCGCCCCCGAGTTGGTGTCCGGCAAGCGCGTGGCCATCCTGGACTTCATCAAGACCCATCCCGGCATCACCACGAAGGACTTGCGGGAAATGATGGGAATGACGGACACCACCATCCGCCACCATCTGCTCGTGCTGCAAGCCGGCGGGCACATCATTGAGCGCCGGCAACTGCGCTTGAGCCATTACTTCGAGAACCACGGGCGATACGGCGAGGAGTGGGCGGTCCTGGCGCTGCTGCGCGATGACAAAATCAAGACTCTCCACGACTGGCTGCTCCAGCAGCGGGAAGTCTCAACGCCCACGGCGGTCCAGCACGCCAAGACCGCGTGGGGCTGGACGGCCGGCGCGACGTATAAGCGCCTGCGGAAACTGAAGAAGGCGGGCCTGGTCGTGAGCGTCCCGGACACGACTTCACCGAGCCACGCGTCAGCCTCGCGTGCGGTGAAAGTGACGCCCCGCTCGTATCCCCCCATAAATCGACGCCCGGCGGGTCGTGCACAGGCTTCCACTCACCAGGAGCCCAGCATACCCTAACCGAATGCTGTCAGTGTTCGTGGTTCGTTGTGCATTTGGCCCTTGCCCGCCAGTGGTTTATTTCCATGGCAGCCTCCCGCGTTGGCACTTTGGGCGGAGTCGGCGGCTTCTTCCGTTCCTCGCCGCTCGCGGGGGTGTGCCCGCCGCCCACTGCGCGCAGTGCGACGTCTACGAGCAGCGCGTGATGGCCCGCGCCCCGGCCGAGGTGTTGCCGCTGGAGGTGGTGCCGTGCGCGGGCTTCGCGATGTCGGACGCGTTCCGGGACTGGGCGGTCGGCCAGATGCGGAAGGAGGTCGGCGCGCAGATTTCGGGCGCGGGGCTCGACCGCATGGCGATGGTGAAGTCGCCCAAGCGGCCCAGCTAGTGGGCTACGAGACCAGCTTGACCAAGATGTAGAGCGCCAGCATGAAGCCGGCGACGTAGAGCGCGAGGCGGCCCATGCTGACGCGTTTGGTGGGCATGCGCGCCTCGACGGTTCCCTCGTGCTCGATGGGTTTCGCGGGTGGCAATGGCGCGCGCGGTCCCGTGGGCGCGGCGTCGTTGGAGTCGAGCCACGCGAAGCGGCCGGTCGGGGTGGCGCGGGGCGCGGCGGCGGGGGCCTCGGCGGGCTGCCACGCGGCGGGCTGCGGCTCGGCCTTGACCACCTGCTCGACCTCCAGCAGGCCGTCGGGCTTGCTGGCGGCGGGGCCGGTGCGCCCCGACTCGGGCCACGGGTGCGCGGCGAGGTCCTTGCCCACGGGGTCGCTGAGCGCGGGGCCCAGCGGGCGGGGCGCGGGATCGTCCAGGCTCTCCTCCTCCAGCAGGACGACGGTGAGTTGGGCGGCGAGGCGGCGCACCTCGGCGCTCGCGCTCGGGGTGGCGATGACGGGGGTGGCGCCGATGTCGCGCGCCAGCGTCCGCACGCGGGCGATTTCGGCCGCGTCCACGCCGGCGGCGTCGCCGAAGCTGACGAGCAGGGCGCCCAGCGGCCCCTCCGCCACCATGTCCAGGGTGTAGACCATCTGCGAGGCGCCGCGCACCTTGACCCCCTCGCGCACCTCGTAGCCCCGGGCGCGGTAGAAGTCGGCCACGCGCGGCTTGAACACGATGCATCGGAGGCCCGTCGCCGATAAACCGGTTTCGAGTCCGGATGGTGTGGGTTTTTCCCCCGCCAGGGCGCTCGTTCCGGCATGGACCGCTCGTGGTTCGCGCTCGCCGGCCGCCTGCTTGGGCTCGGCGCCCTCGCCTGCCTCCTGGCCCTCGTGGCCCTCGCCAAGGCGGCGCCGGGCTGGGACCGCCTGCCCGCCCCGACGGTGGGGCTGGTGGCGGCGACGGGCGTCTGCGTGGCCGGGTGCGCCGCGATGCTGGCCCTGGCGCGCCACCAGTCAGCCGAGCCCGGCCTCTGACGTCGTGCATGGGAGGCCTGGGATTTCGGCGACCTCGGGGATTTGAGCCGAGTCGCGGTCTTGGCGAGCCCTGGATTCGTTCTCAGGACCGGGCAAACGAATCGGCGCAATCGCCGGAATCCCAGGCCTCCCACACGTCGCGCCGCCCTGGCCCTCCCTTCGTCGGCCGACCCCCAATCTTAAGCGCGGGAATCGGTGCGCGGCTGCGCATGGCGGAGGACGCTTGGGACCTGGAGGCCATCACGGCCAAGTGGCAGGCCCGCTGGTGGCGCGACGGCGTCCAGCACGCGGAGCGCTCCGCCTCCGCCGCGCACGCCGAGCCGGCGCCGGGCGCCAAGCCGACCTATTTCATTCACTTCGCTTACCCGGGCATCTCCGGCTTCCTGCACGTTGGCCACATGCGGGGCTTCACCTACACGGACGTCTTCGCGCGCTACAAGCGGATGACCGGGCACCAGGTGCTGTTCCCGGCCGGCTTCCACGCCTCCGGCATCCCGGCCGTCGCGTTCGCGGCCGAAGTGAAGCGCGGCGAGAAGACGGAGTACCTGCGCTCGAACGGCTACGACGGCCCCATCGAGGCGCTGTCGGAGCCTCGCGCCGTGGTGGACTACTTCGCGAAGATCTACACCAACGACTACTGGAAGAAGTTCGGCTTCCTCATCGACGAGCGGCGCAACTGCACCACCATCGACCCGGCCTACTCGCGCTTCATCCAGTGGCAGTTCCGCGCCCTGGCGGCGAAGGGCCTGCTCATCCAGAAGCCGCACTACGCGCCCTACTGCCCGGTGGCGGGGCCCGTCGCGGTGGACAAGTCGGAGACCGACATCAAGCAGGGCGGCTCGGCCGAGGTGCTGGAGTTCGTCGCCCTCAAGTTCACGCTCCCCGCCGGCACCGTCCACGCGGAGCCCGTCGTCCTACCCTGCGCGACGCTGCGGCCAGAGACCGTGTTCGGCTGCACCAACGTCTGGGTCCACCCCGAGCAGGAATACTTCCTCGTGCGCGTCTGGCAGGACGGCGCCGTCAAGGACAGCGACCCCAGCGAGGTGTGGGCCGTCTCGCAGCGCGGGCAGGTCAAGCTGGAGTGGCAGTTCGAGCGCGCCGTGCCGCTGCACCAGAAGGTCTCCGGCCGCGACCTCGTGGGCGAGATGGTCACCGCCCCCGTGACCGGCAAGAAGGTCCCCATCGTCGCGGGCTCGTTCGTGGACCCGCAGATCGCCACGGGCGTCGTGATGTCGGTGCCGGGCCACGCGCCGTTCGATTACGCCGCCTACCGCGACGCCGGGCTGCTGGAGGCGCTCGGCCCGCCGCCCGTCATCGTCACCGTCGAGGGCCAGAAGGGCATCCCGGCGGAGGAGGCGTGCCGGCGCCACAAGGTCACGAACCAGGGCGACCGCGCGCAGCTCGACGCCGCCACGGAGGAGCTCTACTCGGACGAGTTCAACAAGGGCGTGCTGACCGAGGCGTGCGGCCCCTACGCTGGCAAGCGCATCAAGGCCGTCAAGGACCAGATCAAGCTCGATTTCGTGGCGGGCGGGAACGGCCGCATCCTGCGCCAGTTCTCCGAGCCCGTCGTGAGCCGCGCCGGCGAGTTGGTGGACATCCGCCGCGTGCCGGACCAGGACTTCATCCACTACGCGGACAAGGCGTGGACGGAGAAGGCGAAGGCGCACGCGGCGACGATGCAGGTCTTCCCGCAGCGCTACAAGGAGGAGCTGCCCAACGTCCTCGACTGGTTCGGCGACCGCGCCTGCGTGCGGCGGGGCGCCTGGCTCGGCACCGAGTTCCCGTTCAAGCCGGGCTGGGTCGTCGAGCCCATCGCGGACTCCACGTTCTACTCCTGGTTCTACCTCGTGCAGCGCTACGTGCGGAGCGAGTGGAACCCGTCGCCCCCCGGCGGCGGCCTCGCGGTGGAGGAGCTGACGGACGCGTTCTTCGAGTTCGCGTTCAACGGCAAGGGCAAGCCCGCCAAGCCGCTGTGGGAAGAGGTCCGCCGGGACGTCCTCTACTGGGGCCCGGTCGACGTCAACCTCGGCGGCAAGGAGCACCAGACGGTCCACTTCCCGGTCTACGTGATGAACAACGTCGCGCTGATGGAGGACCCGACCCTCTGGCCGCGCGGCATCTTCGTCAACTGGTGGGTCACGCAGAAGGCGGGCGCGAAAATCAGCAAGTCCAAGGGCGGCGCGGAGCCGATTCCCGGCGCCGCCGCGCGCTACGGCGTGGACGCGATGCGGCTCTACTACTGCCACGTCGGCAGCCCCCACGTGGACATCGAGTGGGACCCCGACCTCGTGCTGAGCTACAAGGTCCGCGTCGAGCGCGTCACCCGCCTCGTCGACGAGGCCTTGGCGGCGACCGGCGGCGGGAGCCCGATGGACGCGTGGCTGGAGGCCGCGTTCGGCAGGTCGCTCTCCGCCGCCCAGGCCGCCTACGAGGCCTACGACCTGCGCACGGCCGCGACGGACCTTGTCTACACGGTGCCGGACCTGCTGCGCTGGTACGCGCGCCGTGGCGGCGACAACGCCAAGCTGCTCCAGCGCGTGGTGCGCGAGTGGGGGCAGGCGCTCTGCCCGATGCTGCCCCACCTCGGCGAGGAGATGTTCGAGCGCGCCGGCGGCAAGGGCCTCTGCACGGTCTCCACGTTCCCCGAGCCGGCGCCCGGCGACAACCTCGCGCTGGCGGGCGAGGAGTACCTGCGCGCCGTCCTGGAGGACATCCAGACCGTCCGCAAGCTCGCCAACGTCGAGGCGCCCGCGAGCCTCGCGCTCTACACGACGCCGGCGTGGAAGCAGAAGCTCCTGGCGCAGGCGGTCGCGATGGCGGCCGCCGCCGGGGGCAAGTTCCCGATGGGGCAGTTCATGGCGCAGGTGATGGCCGACCCGGCGATGCGCGAGCAGGGCAAGGCAGTGCAGGCCTACACCGGCAAGCTGCCGCAGGCCGTGACCCAGACCACCCCGTGGCAGCGGGCGCTCCTGGAAGCCAGCGCCAGCGAGCGCGACATCCTGGCCGCCGCAGCGGGCTTCCTGGCCAAGGAGATGGGCCTTCCCGCCGTCCAGGTCCACGCCGCCGACGACCCGGCCGCCCCGGACCACCCCAAGCGGGCGCTGGCGGGCCCCTTCAAGCCCGGCATCGCCCTCGCCTAGTCACACCCACCTTCCACTCGAAACCGAGGGGGCGCCTGGGGGCAAGGGTTTCATATGCAACCCGTCGACGGGTGCCAGGGTCGTCGCACCGTCCCTGAACCTTTGCGCACAAACCTACAATCTACAAATAGAGTCTAGGGCCATCCTGGTTCTTGGTGAGCGCATGAACGGCCCTGGCTGCACGACGGACACGCACGAATACATCTACTGGTAACCTTCCACCCGATGCGCCGGTTCTCCTGGAACCTGCGCGCCCCGGCCTTCCTCTGTTGACCGATGCCCTCCGGGGCCGCTTTTTGGTTGAGCGATTTTTGGTCCCAGCGAAGCGTGGGCCTCGCTTCAGGGGCCCGCTACAGCGGTCTCTTGCCGAGCATCTTGGCGTAGAACCCGTTTGGGAACCCCTTGAGCGCCTTGTTGTAGGCCGCCGGCGGGCCGCCCCGCCGCACCCGCCGCGCCGCCCACGCAAAGCGCGCCACGAACACGACGAAGCCCGCGAGGTAGACCGCGCCGAGGCAGTAGAGGAACACCGTCCAGAAGCTCCACGTCGCGGGGTCGGACGGCGCCACTGCCGCGCCACCCTCCCGTCGGATTTATAGGGCCACCCCATCCGCGCACCCGGTCGCATGGCGGAGACCCACCTCAACCCGTACCAGATGGCGCTGTCGCAGCTGCAGGCGGTCGCCAAGCGCATGCACCTGGACCCCAACATCCACGAGGTCCTCAAGCACCCCATGCGCAGCCTCGAGGTCAGCCTGCCCGTGCGGATGGACAACGGCACCATCAAGGTGTTCACCGGCTACCGCGTGCAGCACTCGATGGCGCGCGGCCCGGCCAAGGGCGGCGTCCGCTTCCACCAGAACGTCACCCTCGACGAGGTCAAGGCGCTCGCGATGTGGATGACCTGGAAGTGCGCCGTCGTCGGCATCCCCTACGGCGGCGCCAAGGGCGGCGTCATCGTGGACCCCCGCGACCTCACGCACGGCGAGCTGGAGCGCATGGCCCGCCGCTACTTCTCCGAGATCTCGGTCATCATCGGCGAGCAGAAGGACATCCCCGCCCCCGACGTCAACACCAACGCCCAGACGATGGCGTGGTTCATGGACACCTACTCGATGGGGCAGGGCTACGCCGTCCCCGCCATCGTCACCGGCAAGCCCGTCGACATCGGCGGCAGCGAGGGCCGCGAGAAGGCGACCAGCCGGGGCATCACTTACTGCGTCCGCGAGGCCGCCAAGGCCATCAAGCTCAACCTCAAGGGCGCCACCTGCGCCATCCAGGGCTTCGGCAACGTCGGCGGCAACTCCGCCCCGCTGCTGGACGAGATGGGCTGCAAGGTCGTCGCCGTGTCCGACGTCAACGGCGGCATCCACGCCCCGGGCGGCCTCGACGTCAAGGCGCTGATGTCGCACGTCAAGCAGACCGGCAGCGTCAAGGGCTTCCCCGGCGCGAAGGAAATCACGAACAAGGAGCTCCTGGAGATTCCGGTCGACATCCTCGTCCCCGCCGCCCTGGAGGGCGTCATCACGAAGGACAACGCCGCCAAGGTCAACTGCAAGATCCTGGCCGAGGGCGCCAACGGCCCCACCACCCCCGACGCCGACGCCATCCTGCTGCAGAAGGGCGTCTTCGTCATCCCCGACGTCCTGTGCAACGCCGGCGGCGTCACCGCCAGCTACTTCGAGTGGGTGCTGGGCCTGCAGTCGTTCTTCTGGACGGAGGACGAGGTCAACGAGCGCCTCGACCAGATCATGACGCGCGCCTTCCACCAGGTGCACGACATCTGGCTGCGCGAGAACA
>JAXDQP010000076.1:0-3798 GCA_034667745.1 Thermoplasmata archaeon | reverse complement strand
CCGCCCGCCCGCCCCCGACGCCTCGCCCCCGCCGTCGCCTCCGTCGTGGCGCTGCTCGTCCTGGCCGGCTGCGTCGGCGTCGCCCGCTCCGACCCCTCCGCCGACCTCGGCGCCGCCCAGGAGGTCGCGGCGACCGCCACCACCGGCGGCATCCGCGGCATCGTCGTCGACCAGGCCATCCGCCCCATCAAGGGCATCACCGTCACCGCCACCGGCGGCGGCCACAGCGAGAAGGCCACCACCGACGCGGGCGGCGCCTTCAGCATCGGCAACCTCCCCGCCGGCACCTACATCGTGACCGCCAGCCACATCCTCTACGACAGCGCGCAGCAGAGCGTCGAGGTCAAGGCCGGCGACAAGGCGCCGCCCCTGGTCAAGATGCAGCTCACCCAGAAGGTCTCCTCCAAGCCTTACCTCACCACCCTCAAGGCGCGCGGCTTCGTCACCTGCAGCATCAACGCCGTCTTCCTGCTCTCCGAGGAGTGCGGCGAGGGCGTCGGCGTCCCCTGCGAGGTGCCCGTCTACGGCTGCCAGCGCGTCGCCGGGCAGGCCAACAACCGCGCCCAGTTCGACTTCAGCGTCGACGGCCCCTTCGTCAAGACCCTCATCGTCGAGCAGGCCTGGGAGCCCACCTCCGCCGCCGGGCAGGCGTTCTACTCGCCGGTCTCGACGCACTGGAGCTGCCTCCCCGGCTGCGGCGGCAAGCAGCTGTTCCTCATGGAGGGCGCCTCGCCGCTGCTGGGCCGCGCCGACAACGAGACCCTGGACGGCTTCGAGTTGAACGCCACCACCAAAATCTCGGTCTTCACGTGGGCCTCGCCGCGCACCACCCCCGTCGGCGTCCTGCTGAACCAGGAGTTCCAGACCTTCGCCACCGCGTTCTACTACCTCCCCGCCCCCAAGGACTGGAGCTTCGTGGCCGGCTCGACCGACCCGTTCCAGTGACGGGCGCCTGCGTTGAATACTATAGCCCCGGCCGGATTGGCGTCAAAGGATTCACAGCCGCCCGCCAGGGGGCTGCACCCTGCAGACCCTGCGCGTCGTGGGGCCTGCGGCCCCGCACATAGCCCCGGCCGGATTCGAACCGGCGTCAAAGGATTCAAAGTCCCCTATCCTTGACCAATAGACTACGGGGCTGTGTCGGTTGCGACCCGCCCATGCTTTTTGAAGGCGCCGCACCACGTTTGTCCCTGGGGCCGGCCCGGGGGGCAAGGCTATTTTCCTCCGGCGTCCAATGGGAGTGTAGGCCACGCCGCAGATGGCATAACACCTATGCGGGTTCCCCCGCTGGACCGTTTCCCCAACCAAGCGTACACCCCCTGGGGTGGCGTGGGGCATCGTCCGATTTGTTCGGCCGGGCGGCGTGGCTGTTCATTTCAATCGCTTCGTGGCACGGCGAAGCCGTTCCGGCGCCGTCCTAGGAGACCAGTTCGATGCGCCCTTCGCTTTCCGCCCAGCGCAGCAGGCGGCGGAAGCCCTGCGTCTCCAGGCCGGTGATGTCGATGGTGTCACCCTGGTGGTGCTTGACGTCGCGCTCCCAGTCCTTGAAGGCGCGCAGGACCTTGTAGCGGCCCTTCGTGCCGGACTGGACGAAGTCCTGGAACTGCTTACCCTCTGACGCCGCGGAGTAGTTGCCGCTGAAGAGGCCGACGCGGCGGTGCGCGATGACGGCGGTCTTGGTGGTGATCTCGTCGAGGAAGCTGCGGTTGTGGCTCACGACGACGACGGTGCCCTCGTACTCGCGCAGCGCGGTGGCGACAATCTCCTGCGACTCGATGTCCAGGTGGTTCGTCGGCTCGTCCACGACCAGGAGGTTGTGCTTGCCGACGATGAACTTGGCCAGCGCCAGGCGGGCGCGCTCGCCGCCGCTCAGCTCCTTGACCTTCTTGAACACCGTGTCGCCGCTGAACTGGAAGCGGCCGAGCAGGCCGCGGCTCCACTCGTCGGGCGGCGGCGGGTCGCGCAGGCTGCGCGCCTCCTCGATGAGGGTGCTCTCCGGGTCGAGCCCCTCGTGGTGCTGGTCGAAGTAGCCGATGGTGACGGCCGGCTTCTTCTCGATCTTCCCCGAGTCCGGCGCGAGCTTGCCGGTCAGGAGCTTGAGGAAGGTGGACTTGCCGCAGCCGTTGGGGCCGATGAGGCCAATCTTGTCGCCGCCCTCGATCTCCATCTCGACGCCGGCGAAGAGCTGGCGGTCGCCGAAGCGCTTCGAGACGTTCTCCAGGCGCATGCACTCGCGCGGCATCGACTCGCTCTGGAAGAGGAGGCGGAAGGACTTGCGCTGCGTCGGCGCCACCTCGTTCACCTGCTCGATGTGCTTCATGCGCGTCCGGCGCGAGCGCACCTGGGCGTCGAACTTGTTGCGCACCTTCAGCTCCTCGATGATGCGCAGTTGGCGCTGCACCTCGTGGAACTGGCGCGACTTCTTCGCCGCGATGGCGGCCTGGAGGGCGCGGCGCTGCGCCTGGTAGCTGGAGTAGTTGCCCGTCCACGACGCGACCTGGCGGTTGTCGACCTCGAAGACGCGGTCGGCGACGTTGTCCAGGAGGTACTTGTCGTGCGCGGACACCATCACGGAGCCCTTGAGGTCCATGAGGTACTGCTCGATGAACTCCACCGTCGGGATGTCCATGTGGTTGGTCGGCTCGTCGAGCAGCAGCAGGTCGGTGTCCTTCGCCGCCGAGAGCGCCTTGCAGAGCAGGACCTTGCTGCGCTCGCCGCCCGAGAGGCTGCCGAAGTTCGCGTCCAGGACCTCCTCGGGGACGCCGAGGTCGTTGAGGAGTGGGCTGTTGACGGCGCGGCCCTTCGCGCGGTCCTCCGCGAGGCGGGTCTGGAGGTCGGTGTAGCGCGCCATCTTCTCGTTGGCGTCCGGCTCCTCCCACGCCGTGGGGCTCGCCATCCACGCCTCCAGCTCGCCAAGCTCCTTCTCGATGCGGCGGGCGTTCGCCGTCGGCGCGGCGAGAAGCTCAAGCACGGGCGTGAGGGGCGGGATGTCGGGCACCTGCGGCAGGTAGGAGATGCGCAGGTCCGGGTCGTGCTCGATGCTGCCCAGGTCCGGCTTGACCGTGCCGAGCAGCAGCTTGAACAGCGTCGTCTTGCCCGCGCCGTTCGGCCCCACCAGGGCAATCTTGTCGCCAGGGTGGATGAGGAAGCTCGCGCCGCGCAGCACGTGCGTGGGGCCGTAGCTAAGGTGCAGGTCCTCTGCCTTCACGAGGGGCTGCACAATCGGTCCTCCACGGCGCGCCGACAGAGGGGGGCGTGTTAAGGGCGGCGGTCACGGCCGGGCCAAGGGAGCCGCTCAGGCCGCGCTGATGCCAACGAACTGGCCGACCAGGAAGGTGACGATGGCCGCGGCGGCGCCCAGCAGGGCCATCTCGATGCCGGAGCGGAACGGGTTGAGGCCGGACACCTTGCCCTTGGCGGCCCCGGCGGCGAACAGCCCCGCGACGCTGGCGGCGGAGGCGACGGCGAGCCCCATGCGCGCCGCGGGGAAGAGGGCGAACGGGACGACGGCGAGGACGGAGCCGGCGACGAACGCCACCATGATGAGCAGCATGGCGGACACCGCGCTGCGGTCGGACTCCTTGCCGACGCCGAACTCCTCGCGCATCATGAAGTCCACGAAGCGGTCCTCCTTGCTCGCCAGGTGCTCCACCAGGTCGTCGAGCATCTCGGGCGGGTAGGCCTTGTCGGCGAGCATCTGGCGCAGCTCCTCGCGCTCGAGCTGCGGGTAGCGGCGGATGTGCTCGCGCTCGCGGCGGGCCTCGGCGGCGTAGTACTGCGACTGGCTCTTGGTGCTGA
>JAXDQP010000075.1:0-27244 GCA_034667745.1 Thermoplasmata archaeon | reverse complement strand
GCGGCGGGCCGCGCGCAGGACCTTCCGCGTCGCTTTCCGCAACTGCCCCGGCGCGGGGGCGGGCGTGACCGTGAAGCGCAGGATGGCGGTGGCGCGCGGGAACGGCGGCTCCCACCAGAGCGCGCGGGCGTTGGCATCCCAGAAGCTGCCCTTGCCGCCGGAGCCGAGGGGGCTGCGGCCGGCGAGCCATTCCTGCGGCGTGCCCGCCTGCAGCGACGGCAGCGAGCGGTCGTTGACGGCCTCTTGGTGCCAGGCCGGGATGCCGGCCGAGCCCTGCCGCAGGACGCGCCAGCCCAGGACCCAGGTGAGGACCATGAGCAGTACACCCCCGGCGGCAATCGCGATGGCGACCCAAGCGGAGGGGCCCACGCGTGGCGAGGGGGCGGCCAGCGGAAATCGGTTTCGCCAAGCTTCAAGCCCAACCCGCCGCTGCGGCGGGCGTGGACGGAATCCTGCTGGCGGCGGGCAAGGGCACGCGGATGGCGCCGCTCACGCCCGACCTGGCCAAGCCGCTGCTGGAGGTGGCGGGCCGCAGCCTGCTCCACCGCATGCTGGACGGGCTGGCGGCGGCGGGCGTCACGCGCGCCGTCGTCGTGACGCACCACAACGCGGCCCAGGTCGAGGCGGCGTGCAGGGCATGGAAGGGCGGCATGAAGGTCGTGACCGTCGCGCAGGGCACGCCCAAGGGAACTGGCCACGCGGTCGCGGCGGGCGCGGCCAAGGTGGACGGCGACGCCCTCGTCGCCATGGGCGACTGCCTCGTGGACCCCGCCACGCTCGCGGCGCTCGTCAAGTCCAGGGGCTTCGCGCTCGCGGCCAGCAAGGTCGCGGACCCGACGCGCTACGGCGCGCTCAAGGTCGAGGGCCGCAAGCTCAAAGCGCTCGCGGAGAAGAGCCCGAAGCCGCCGTCGGACCTCGTCAACACCGGCCTCTACCGCGTGCCCGCCGAGGCGCTGGAGCAGGCGGCCGCCCTCAAGCCGTCGCCGCGCGGCGAGCTGGAGTTCACCGACGTCGTCAACGCGTGGGCCAAGAAGGGCAACGCCTCCTGGATTCCCGCGAAGGGCTGGCTCGACGTGGGCGCGCCGTGGGACCTGCTGGCGGCGCAGGAGGCGGCGCTGCCGCACGACATCGCGTTCCGCCTCGACGGCGCCACGGTGGGCGGGCCCGGCACCATCGAGGAGGGCGTGCAGGTGCGCGGACGCCTCTACGTCGAGACGGGCGCGACCGTCAAGTCGGGCACCTACGTCGAGGGCGACGTCTGGGTCGGCCCCGGCGCGCGCGTCGGCCCCAACGCCTACCTGCGCGGCCCGCTGCACGTCGGCGCGCGCTGCCACGTGGGCGCCGCGGTCGAGGTCAAGGCCAGCATCCTCATGGAGGGCGCCAACGCGCCGCACCTGAACTACGTGGGCGACTCAATCCTCGGCCCCGGCTGCAACCTCGGCGCCGGCACCAAGGTCGCGAACCTCAAGGTCACGCCCGGCACCGTCAAGGCGGCCGGCCCTGGCGGCAAGCTCGACACGGGCCGCACCAAGTTCGGCGTCTGCCTCGGCCCCAACGTCAAGACCGGCATCAACGCCAGCCTCAACCCCGGCACCCTGGTGGGCGCGGGCGCGCTCATCGGCGCGGGGCAGGTCGTGTCCGGCTGGGTGCCGCCCGCCTCACGCCTTCTCTAGCGGGACCTTCACCGGCTTGGAGGCCAGCCGCGCCCGCACGCCGCGCCACATGCCGGGCGCGCACAGCACGCCGCCCGCGACCGCGAGGCCGAGGCCGACGCCGCCCACGACGTCCGTGAAGTAGTGCACGCGCAGCACCATGCGGCTGAGGCAGACGAGCAGGACCCAAGCGGTGGCGCCCGTGACGGCGGCCCCGACCTGCCAGCGCGGGCGGCCGGCGGCGAGCCAGACGAGCAGGACGGCGAGGACCGTCGCGGCGGTGGCGTGCCCGCTGGGGAAGCTGAAGCCGGCGGCGATGGCGTGCGGCAGGTCGGGCCGGGCGCGGGCGCCGATGGATTTGGCGATGCGGACCGCGGCCTCCTCGAGGGCCGCCGCGATGCCGACCATCCAGGCGTCCGCGCGCCGGGTCCGCCACAGCAGGAGCATCGCCAAGGCGACCGCGGGCACCAGGACCCAGCCGCTGCCGAGGAAGCTGACCCCCTCCATCAGGCGGCCGAGGCCCGGCGTGTAGCTCGCGTCCAGGAACGCCTGCGCCTTCGGGTCGATGCGCGCGAGGTTGTCGCCCTCCAGCACGTTCTCGGCCGCCACCCAGAGCAGCGCGACCCCTGCGGCGGCGGCGAGGAACGCGACGGCGTCGGCGCGCCGGATGGAGGGGCTGACCAGGCGCACCAGGCGGTAGGCGAGGTAGAGGCCGACGAGGGCGAGCAGGGCGACGAGCAGGAAGCGGCCCACCACCCTCTCCGCGGCGTGGTAGCTGGCGCCGACCACGAAGCCGATGAGGACGCTGGAGCCGGCCCACAGGATGGCGCCGATGACGTTGTAGGCCGAGAAGCGGCCGAAGCGGAACGACAGGCAGCCCGCCACGAACGGCACGATGGCGCGCGTCACGGCGCTGAAGCGGCCGCCCACGATGGCCACGAACGGGTTGCGGGCCAGCACCTGCGCTGACTTCTCCACGCGCGGCGGCGTCAGGCCGAAGCGGGTGCCGTGGCGCTCCAGGAAGCGGCGGCCCTGCGAGCGGCCCATCCAGTACGCGGCCGCGTCGCCGCCGATGGCGCCCACCGTGGAAACCGCGAAGACAACCCACGGGTTGAGGTAGCCCAGCGAGGCCGCCGCGCCGCCCGCGATGACGATGCTGTGCCCCGGCACCAGGGTCCCGATGGCCGGCAGCGCCTCCGCCACGGCCGCCACGAAGATGAGCACGTAGGCCCACACCGAGAGGGCGCCCAGCGTCTCCAGCAGCGACATCCAGGCGCGAAAGCTGCCCAGGCGGCTTAAGCGAAACCCCCAAGGCGTGGCCGGGGGTGCCCGCCGCGTGGCCCCCGCCCCCGTCCTCGTCAAGCTCGGCGGCTCGCTCCTGACCGACAAGGCGCGCGACATGACGCTGCGGGAGGAGGTGGCCAAGCGCGTGGTGGGCGAGGTCGCGCAGGCCCGCCGCCCCGTGGTGCTGCTGCACGGCGCCGGCAGCTTCGGCCACCCGTTCGTCAAGCGCTTCGGCATCGGCGCCCCGCCGTTCGACGCCGCCAAGCGCGTGGGCGTCTCGCAGACCCTGGCCGGCGTCGCCTACCTCGCCGCCGAGGTGCTGGGGCTGGCGCAGGAGGCCGGCCTCCGCACCGTCCCCGTCCCGCTCCACCTGGAGGCGCTGAAGCGGGGCGCGCTGCCCAAGTCCGTCGCCGACACGGCGCAGGACCTGCTCGACGACGGCTTCACGCCCGTCCTGCACGGGACGCTGGTGCGCGACGACGACCTCGGCTGGCGCGTCCTGTCCGCCGACGAGGCGCTGGCCCAGCTCGCCGCCCGCCTCAAGCCGTCGGCCTGCGTCTTCGCCACCGACGTGGACGGCGTGCACGCCCGCGACCCCAAGCAGTTCCCCGACGCGCCCCTCCTGCCCGTCGTCAAGGGCACGGCCGCGCCCGCCGGCGGCAAGGGCGGCGCCGGCAGCGACGTGACCGGCCGCATGGAGGGCAAGCTCCTGCACGCCCGCGCCGCCGCCAGGCACGCGCCCACCCTCCTGGTCAACGGCCTCGCGCCTGGCCGCCTCCTGGCCGCGCTCCAGGGCCGCCCCGTCGTTTGCACCAAGGTCGAGGCGTAGCCATGCCGCGTGGGGCCGCCAAGAAGGCAAAGAAGGCCCCGCCAGCCAAGCGCACGGCCATCCCCGCCGCCGACCTGCTGGACGTGGGCACCGACCGCCGCAAGTGGCGCTCCTGGCTGCGCCGCAACCACGCCAAGCGCACGCAGGTCTGGCTCGTCTACTGGCGCGCCGCGTCCGGCAGGCCCCGCATCTCCTACAACGCGGCCGTCGAGGAGGCGCTCTGCTACGGCTGGATCGACAGCCAGCAGAAGGGCGTGGACGAAGACCGCGTTGCGCAGCGCTTCAGCCCCCGGCGCCCCGGCAGCGGGCTCTCCGAGATGAACCGCCAGCGCGTGCTGAAGCTGGTGGCCAGCCGCAGGATGACGAAGGCTGGGCTGGAGGCCATCGCGGGCTCGTTCGACCCCGAGAAACCGGAGCCGCCCGTCACGATGGCCGCCGACGTCCGCAAGGCCCTGCGCGCCGAGCCCGCCGCGTGGCGCAACTTCCAGGCGTTCCCCGAAGGCTACCGCCGCCTCCGCCTCGCGTACGTCGAGGCCGGGCGCCGCCACGGCCCGGAGCAGGTCGCCAAGCGCATCCGCAACCTCGTCGCCAAGAGCGCCGCCGGCAAGCGCTTCGGTGCCGTGAAGGAGATGCGGTGAGCAAACCCAGGGCCTGACCGGCACGGCGATGGCGGCCCGAGAGGCAGATGCGGCGACCGGCCGCAGCCGGTTTGCCGGGCGCAAACGCTTCAAGAGCCCCCACCCTGCCGGCCCCCGGCGACTCCAATGCCCATCGAAGGCCTCACCCCCCACCACAACAAGATCTACGACTTCCTGAAGGACGGCGGCTTCGTCACCCCCGAGAAGCTCCAGGACGCCGACAAGATCGCCCTCGCGGTCAAGCTCTCGAAGGGCGTCGTCGCCAACCTCCTGCTGGACCTCGAGAAGAAGGGCTGGGTCAAGCGCATCGCCCGCGGCAAGGCGGCCGGCTACTACGTCACCAAGATGCCCGGCGAGGCCGCCAAGGCCAGTGGCGAGGGCAGCTTCTCGGCCGACGACTTCTTCTGAACCCGCGCGATTTCCTCTTCCCTTCTCCCTCCCTTTTTGCGCGACGGCATGGGCGGTGGGCAGTCGTTTCAGCCCACTGTGGGTAAAATCTTAATATTGCCCACACCCATGGTTTGGCATGGGCGAACTCCTCACGTTCGACGCGCGCGGCCGCATCACGCTCCCGGCAAGCCTGCGCGAAGGGCTGGGCAGGCGCGTGGTGGCCATCCGCACCCCGCACGGCGTCGTCCTCCACCCGGTCCCCGCGCACGTGGCCCTCAAGGGGCCGGCGGCGTCGGCCAGCGGGGAGGACGCGGCGCTGGGCGAGGCATGACCGACCTCGCGGACACCGACCTCGTGGTCGCGGTCGTCAAGACCAGCGACCACCTGAAGCGGCGTGCGGAGGCGCACCTGCGGCACACCGCCGTGAAGGTCCCGTTCAGCGTCGGCATCGAGCTGCTCTTCGTGGCGAAGAAGCACGGCGTCCCCTACGTGGATTTCCTGGGCGCGGCGACGACCCATTTCGACCTGGAGCGCGCGCCGGTCCTGCTGGCCGCGGCGGAGGCGCTCGACAACGGGGAGATCGCGACCGTGTTCGACGCGGTCCACGCCAGCCAAGCCCTCCTGGACGGCGTCCACCTGCACACGACGGACCGCAAGCTGCTGGCCTCGCCGTTCCCGACCAAGGCGTTCTGAGGCCGAGTCGATACCCTCTAAGCGCTCCATCCGGTGCGCCAAGCGTGCCGAAGACCGCCTCCCGGCGCGCGCCCGCCAAGGCGCCCGCGCCCCCCTCCGCCGCCGACCGGGCCGCGGAGACGGAGCGCCGCAAGGAGGAGCACCTGCGCATCCCCCTGGAGCGCGACGTGCAGTCCATCCCGTCGCCCTGGGACGCCATCCGGCTGCGCCACAACGCCCTGCCCGAGATGGACAAGGCCGAGGTGGACCTACGCACCGAGTTCCTGGGCCGCCGCCTCAAGGCGCCCTTCCAGGTGACCGGCATGACGGGCGGCGCCCGCAAGGCCAAGGAGTTCAACGGCCGCCTCGCCGCCGCCGCCGCCGAGCACGGCCTCGCGATGGGCGTCGGCTCGCAGCGGGCCGCCCTGGAGAACCCCTCCCTGGAGGACACCTACCGCGTCATCCTGGAGCACAAGGTTCCCCTCCGGATGGCGAACCTCGGCCTGCCGCAACTGATTCTCTGGGGCGACGAGGCCGTGGCGAAGGCCGAGAAGGCGGTCGAGATGGTGGAGGCGCACGCGCTCTGCGTCCACCTCAACTACCTCCAGGAGGCCGTGCAGCCCGAGGGCGACACCGTGGCGCGCGGCGGGCTGGCGGCCATCCGGCGCCTCTGCAAGGAATTGAGGGTCGACGTCGTGGCCAAGGAGACGGGGGCCGGCATGACCGGCGCCACCGCCGCCGCCCTGGAGAAAGCGGGCGTCTCGGCCATCGACGTCGGCGGCCTGGGCGGCACCAGCTTCTCCGCCGTCGAGCACCACCGCGCCGTCGACCAGGGCGACGCCGCCAAGGCGCGGCTCGGGAAGGCCTACTGGGACTGGGGCATCCCGACCCCGCAGGCGCTCCGCGAGGCGCGCAGGGCGTGCCCCGGCCTCCCGTTGGTGGCCACCGGCGGCCTGCGGAGCGGCCTCGACGCGCTCAAGGCGCTCTGCCTCGGCGCCGACCTCGCCGGCTTCGCGGGCCACCTGTTCCGCGCCGCCGCGCAGGGGCCCAACGGCGCCTCCCAGGAGGTCGGCCTGATGCTGGAAGAGTTGAAGACAGGCCTTTTCTTGCTGGGCCTGCCCGACCCGTCCAGCGTGACGGAGGACCTCCTCGCATGAACCTCGAAGCCGCCCTCCGTCCCTACCTCGAGCAGTTCAACGACGAGATGGACAAATACCTCGTGAAGCGCGAGCTGAAGCCGGTCGAGCTGTACGACGCCATCCGCCACCTGCCCATCAAGGGCGGCGGCAAGCGCCTGCGGCCCATCGTGGCCATCCTGTCCGCCCAGGCGGTCGGCGGCGACTCCAAGAAAATCATGCCCTACGGCGTGGCCCTTGAGATCCTCCACTCCTTCACCCTCATCCACGACGACATCATGGACGAGTGCGACACCCGCCGCGGCCTGCCGGCCGTGCACGCCAAGTGGGGCGTCCCGATGGGCATCCTGGCGGGCGACACCATGTTCGCCATGCTGTTCGAGATCCTCGACCAGCTGGAGATCGACGACAAGACCTACCGCTCCATCAGCCTCGACGTGGCCAAGCTCGCCCGCGAGGTGTGCGAGGGCCAGTACTGGGACATGTTCTTCGAGAGCCAGAAGAAGATCGAGGAGCTGCAGTACTACCACATGATCGAGAGGAAGACGGCGACCTTCTTCGAGATCGCGATGAAGAACGGCGCCGAGTTGGGCGCCGGCGAGCCGCAGCAGGTCAAGAAGCTGGCCGAGTGCGGCCGCCTCATGGGCCTCGCGTTCCAGGTCTGGGACGACTACCTCGGCGTGGTCGGCAAGGCCGAGGAGACCGGCAAGCCCGCCCGCAGCGACATCCTGCAGGGCAAGAAGACCCTGGTGTACGTCGCCACGCACACCAAGCTCGACCCCTTCGACCGCCGCCAGTTCGTCGACCTCTACAAGAAGGAGGACAAGACGGAGAAGGAGATTGCCGAGATCCTGAAGTTCATGGAGAAGTCGGGCGGCCTCGAGTTCACCCGCCTGCGCGCCCGCGAGTTCAGCTCCTTCGCCAAGGCGACCCTGGCGGACCTGCCGGAGACGGCGGCCAAGCGGCTGCTGCTCATCCTGTGCGACTTCGCCAGCAACCGCACGAAGTAGGCGCCGAGCGGAGAGGGTGGATGCCTGCGCTGCTGGGCGACCCGTAGCGGACCCGTCGCCTCCAAATCGCGGGCCGCCGCTGGCTGCCCCGTGAGCGCGCACGAGCGGCCGCCGACGCTGCCGGCCCTGACCTCGCTGCGTTTCTTCGCCGCGCTCTGGGTGGTGCTGTTCCACCTCGCGCTCCCCGCGCTCCAGCTCCTGCCGGTCGTTGGGCGCCGCGTCGTGCAGGAGGGGTGGCTCGGGGTGCCGTTCTTCTTCGTCCTCTCCGGCTTCATCCTCGTGCACGTCTACGGCCCCGCCGTGCGCGGCGCCGGCCTCGACCGGAGGGCCTTCTGGTGGGCACGCCTCGCCCGCGTCTACCCGATGTACCTCGGCGCCCTCGCCATCGCGTTCCCGCTGTTCCTGATGACCGACCGCCAGCCGCCGGCGCTGGGCATCGCGGAGACGGTGGCGACGCCGCTGCTGCTCCAGTCGTGGCTGCCGTCCCTCTCGGTCGCCTGGAACCACCCGGCGTGGTCGCTCTCGACGGAGGCGTTCTTCTACGCCGTGTTCCCGGTCGCTGCCGTCCTGCTCGTGCGCGCCGCCGCAAAGGTCCGTCCCCTCTGGCTCGCGCTCGGGTCGCTCGCGGCGGGGCTCGCCATCCAGGCCCTCCTCGCGGACCTGCCCACGGACACGGTGCTGCTGCGCAACCTGACGCAGGTTTTCCCGCCCTGGTGGTTGCCCTTCTTCCTCTACGGCGCCGCGCTGGGCCTCGTGCGCCACGAGATGCAGCAGGCGGGCCGCCGCGTGGCTCCGGCGTGGGGGCTCGCGGTCCTCGCCGTCGCCGTCGCGTGCCTTGCGGCGCAGCCGTCGCCCTTGCCCCGCACCGCCGCCATCGTCGTCGCGGAGGGCGCGTTCGGCCTCGCCATCCTGGGCCTGTCGTGGCCGGGCGCGGGGACCGGCTGGCTGGCGTGGCGGCCGCTGGTGGAGCTGGGCGAGGCGAGCTACGCGCTCTACCTCATCCACATCCCGCTCGCGGCGTGGGGCAGCCTCCTGCTCGGCCGCAGCCTCAGCCAGCCCGCCGCGCGCACGCCACTGGAGTTCCTGGCCCTCTGCGCCGCCCTGGTGGGGGCAAGCCTCGCGCTGCACCGCTGGTTCGAGCGCCCGGCCCGCCGCTGGCTGCTCCGCCTGCGCGGCGGGACGGCGCACCGCTGAAGATGCGGTCAGGCCAGGGCGTTGCCGACCTGCTTCTGCGGGTAGCCCGCCGGGATGGGCTTGGTCCAGATGCGCGCGTCCTTCGCGTCGTGGCCCACCGCCTCGTTGTCACCCACGACGCAGTCGGTGAGGCGGACGCCGTCGCGGACGGTGACGCCGTCGCCCAGGATGCAGCGCTCCAGGGTGGCGCCGACGCCGATGTGGCAGTCGCGGCCGGCGAGCGAGTCCTCGAAGCGCGCGCCGTCGGCGAGGCGGGTGCCGGGGCCGAAGCGGAAGCCCGGGTCGAGGGTGCGGCTGGCCTGCCGCAGGCGCTGCGGGTCGCCGACGTCGATCCAGTGGCCGGTGAGCGGGAGGCCGTAGAAGCCCTGCGGGATGAGGTGCGGGAAGACCTCCTTCTCCATCGACACCATCCGGCCCTCCGGCAGCAGGTCGAGGACGCTGCGGTTGAGCAGGTAGGCGCCCGCGTTGATGAGGCGGCTCGGCGCGAGGGCCGGGTCCTTGGGCTTCTCCACGAAGTCCGCGATGGGGATGGCGCCGCCCGCGTGCGCCGGCCCGGCGGGCTTGATGACGCCGTAGTGCACGACCTCGGCGGGCTCGACCTCCTTGAGGCTGATGGTGCCCACGCCGCCGTGCAGCTTGTGCGCCGCCACCATCGCGCCCATGTCGATGGCGCTCACGATGTCGGCGTTGAGGACGAAGAAGCGGTCGCCCGTCAGGTGGCGCTCGCAGTTCTTGACCGCGCCCCCGGTGCCCAGCGGCTCGTCCTCCTTGACGACGATGAACTCGCGGCGGTCGCCCGCGGCGCTGGTGGAGCGCTGGTGGAAGTAGCTGCCCAGAGTCTGCGCGCGCCAGTTGACGGCGACGATGACGCGGTGCACCTCGGGCGGCAGGCGGTCGAGCACCCACTCCAGCATCGGGCGCCCGGCCACCGGCAGCAGCGGCTTGGGCCGCGTGTAGGTGAGGGGCCGCAGGCGGGTGCCGTACCCCCCGGCGAGGAGGATTGCGTCCATGCGGCGGCCAACCGGCGCGCCTAGAACGCCTTTCCGGCGGGGCGACACCTACGGGCCGCGCAGGCTTTCACTGGACACCAACAATCCTTTTCTTGCCGGACCCGGCCTGCGACGCGTGCGCTCCCTGGCCCTCCTGGCCGCCGCCCTCCTGTTCGCCGGCTGCATCCACGCCTCGCCGGCCAAGCCCGGCCTTGCGGCAACCCCTGCTCCCGCGACGGGGGACGGCGCCATCCCTGGGGATGCCTTGGCTGCGCCGGCCGAGGACGTGCCCGCCGGCTGGGACCCCTTCGAGGACGCCGTGCAGGCCGGGCAGCCCGTCCAGGTGGAGGGCACCTACACGGCCGACAACCGCACGACGCGAGCCAGCGTCGCCTTCCAGTACGAGGGCAAGCTGCCCCACCTCGTCAAGGGCTTCGCGCTCCAGCTCGTCCCCTCCGAGGTGGCCACCGCGACCTGGTTCGAGGTGGACGGCAAGCGCGTCGCCGCGCCGCTGGTGCACACCTACTCCGGCGCCGTGGTGGGCCGCCCCGACGACATGGCGCGCCTGACGGTGACGCCGCACTGGGTGCGGGGCATGGTGTACGACGGCGACCACGCCTACGACGTCGTGGCGGGCGACTTCCCGGTGCCGGAGTACATCGCCGGCAACGGGGTGTTGGGCCACGCGGGGCACACGCATTCCCACCCCACCGCGCCCGCTCCCGCCGCGCAGGTCGGCGCGCCCCACTCCGACCCGCTGCAATGCCTCAGCGACCCCCTCGTCGGCGGCGAGCGCGACCCCCGCACCTTCCAGCCCAAGACCCGTTCCGGCGCCAGCAAGGACCCCCCGCTGCGCGCCCACCTCGTTCTCGACGGCGACGTGAGCCTCGTCGAGCTGATGGGCAACCACACCGCCGCCTACCTCGTCGCGGAGGCGCAGGAGCTGGACCTTATGTTCACGCACGAGGCCGCCGTCACCATGCGCCTCGACGGCGTCGCGCTGCGCACCCACGGGCTGCCGGACCCGGCCAACATCTGGGGCAGCCTGAAGGGCCAGTGGGACGGGCGCGACCAGGGCCGCGACCTGCTGCTGCACTTCACCGCCGACATCCAGACCGTGACGGGCGCCAGCGAGGCGGGCCAGGCCTACTGCACCGGCGCGGCGGGCTCCCCCGAGTTCGCCTACGCGTTCGTCGGCCTCGACGAGGCCACCTTCAACGAGCGCGGCGTGCGCTACATCATGGGCCACGAGACGGAGCACCTGTTCAACACGCTCCACCACGACGCCAACAACGTCGAGACGGACGCCTGCACGCTCATGGCCCTGTGCGCCCCCGCCTCCGGCCTCAACTTCGTCTTCAGCAGCCTCGAGCGCGGCTTCGTGCGCGGCTGGGCCGAGGCGAGCCTCCAGAGCCCGTAGCCCCGTCGACCCCTAGCCTCAAGAGCGCCGCACGGGTCGCGGCAGCGTGGACCTCCAGAAGCTGGCGCGGCAGGTCTGCCTGCAGAACGCGGTGCAGCACGGCGGCCAGTGCAACCCCAAGGGCCTCGTCGGCCGCATCCTCGGCGGCCACCCCGAGCTGCGCGCGCAGGCCCGCGAGGTCGGCGCCGCGCTGGAGGCCGAGGGCGCCAAGGTCAACGCGATGGGCCTGGAGGCGCAGAAGGCGGCGCTGGAGGCCGAGGCGCCGGAGCTGCTGACGGTCCAGAGGAAGGAGAAGCGCACGGGCCTCAAGGAACTGCCCAACGTGAAGGGCAAGGTCGTGATGCGCTTCGCGCCCAACCCCAACGGCCCGCTCTCGTTCGGGCACAGCCGCGGCGTGTCCATCCTGGCCGAGTACTGGAAGGAGTACGACGCGGACCTGCTGCTGCGCTTCGACGACACCGACCCGCAGGTCAAGCCGCCGCTGATGGACGACGCGCGCGGCTGGAACGGCTACGAGATGATCAAGGCGGACTTCGAGTGGCTCACCGGCCGCTCCCCGACGCGCATCGTCACCGCGAGCGACCGCATCCAGGTCTACCAGGACGCGGCGCGCGACCTCATCCGCAAGGAGGGCGCCTACGTCTGCAACTGCGACGCCGCCAGCTTCAAGCTCCTCAAGGACGCGAAGACGCCCTGCCCGCACCGCGGCCAGACCGTTGCGCACAACCTCGCGGGCTTCGACGCCATGTGCGACGGCACGACTGAGAAGGGCGCCGCCGTCCTGCGCGTCAAGACCGACATCACCCACCCGCACCCCGGCCTGCGCGACTGGACCGCCTTCCGCGTCGTCGCCCGCGACGCCATCCACCCGCGCGAGCGGAAGGGCGAGATTCCCCGCCACCACGCCTGGCCGCTGCTGGACTTCCAGAGCGCCATCGAGGACCACCTGCAGGGCGTGACGCACGTCATCCGGGGCAAGGACCTGATGGACTCGACGCGCAAGCAGACGTTCCTCTACCAGCACATGGGCTGGACCTACCCGGAGACGCTCTACTGGGGCCGCGTGAGCGTGCACGAGTTCGGCAAGTTCTCGACCTCGATGATGCGCCGCGCCATCCAAGCGGGCAAGTTCTCCGGCTGGGACGACCCGCGCCTGCCGTGCCTCGCCGCGCTGCGCCGCCGCGGCTACGACCCCGCCGCCATCCGCTCGTTCTGGGTCAGCCTGGGCCTCACCGAGAAGGACATCGCGGTGTCGCTGGAGAACCTCGACGCCGAGGACGCCAAGGCCATCGAACCCAGGGCACAGCGCTTCTTCTTCGTCCCCGACCCCGTTGCCGTGCAGGCCGAGGGGGTCCCGCCCGGCAAGGTCGCGCGCCCCGCGCTGCACCCGACGCACCCGGAGCAGGGCCACCGCCTGCTGGAGGTCCGCCCCGGCGAGCCCATCCACCTGCCGCGCGCCGACGCGGGCGCCGCCAAGCTGCGGCTGAAGGACCTCGGCAACGTCGCGCTCTCCGGCGGCAAGGCCGAGTGGCTCGGCGACGCGCTCGACCGCTCCATGCCCATCGTGCAGTGGCTTCCGGCCCATGCGGCGCGGCCCTTCACGGTCCTCAAGCCGCAGTTCGAGGCCGACGAGGCCGCCGCCGCGAAGGGGGACGAGGAAACCGACGACCCCGTTGTTCCTGGCGCGCCCGCCGAGATCGAGGTGCCGCCCCTGCTGGAGATTGCGGGCCTCGTGGAGTCGGCGGCGCTGGGCAAGCTGGGCGAGGTCGTGCAGTTCGAGCGCTTCGGCTTCGTGCGCCTGGAGACGCAGCAGCGCGGCGTCTGGCTGCATCAGTAACCGACCGCCCTCCCACCGAAACAGGATTGCGGATTCCAGGGAGCAGGCTCCCTCGAAGCAAGGCTGCGGCCACGCTCCTGCCCCGGGCTCCCCGGAATCCGCAATCCCTGTCGGGGAGCGTCGTCAGGACATCCGGCGGCGGGCCGCGAACGCCGCGACGCCGACCAGGACCAGCAGCGCGGCGACGGGGCCGACGGCCGGAATCTGCCACCACGGGTGCTTCTTGGGCGGCTGGTCGATGAGCGGCTTGGCGTCCGGCGCGGGCGCCACGGGCGAGCCGCTGGCCGTTCCCGACGGGGAGCCGGTGGCCGTGCCCGAGGGCGGGCCGGGCGGGGAGGCCGGGGCCGCGCCGCCGCCACCTCCGCCACCGCCGCCGAACGAGAGGCCGACGACGGCGAAGGAGCTGAACTGGCTGATCTTGAACGTGAACGCCATCGCCGCGGGCGGGCCGGCCACCGGGGTGGGGCCGCTCTCCAGCACGGGCTGCAGCGCGTCGAGGGCGCCGGTGCCGTCCTGGAAGGCGAACATCTGCAGCAGCGTCGCCGGCAGGCCGCCCGCCGAGAAGTAGGAGAGCGGCACGTTGACCGTGACGCGCAGCGTGTCGAGGAACAGGTTGGGGTCCACCGGGCCGACGCCAGGCAGCGACAGGCTCAGGACGAAGAAGCCGGCGGGGCGGAAGGTGGTCTTGCTGCCGAGCGCGGCGGGGTTGATGCCGAAGGGCGGCGAGCCGAGCGCCGCGCCGGAGTCGTCCAGGGTCGGGTCGGTGCCGACGTCCTGGAAGCGCAGGCTCAGGCGCGCGCCGGGGGGCAGCGGCACCTTGGGCGTCAGCTCCAGGCTGGCGCCGATGCCGCCGAGGAAGCCGAGGTCGAGGGTCACGTGGCTGCCGGCCGCGAGCGCGCCGTTGCCGAGCGTGCCGAGGGTGAACGCCGCGCCGCTCTCCGTGAAGCCGCCGTGGCCGGGGCCGCTGTCGGCGCCGTCGGAGACGAAGGTGCCGTTGCCGGTGGTGCCCGTGGGGACGAAGCCGGGGTCGAAGAGGTGGACGCTCACGGCGGGGCTGGCTAGGACGGTGCCGGGCGACTGGCCCACGAAGGCGGTGACGGTGAAGACCTGGAGCGGGCCGCCCGCGAAGTCGGCGGCGGTGACGCAGCCGTGGATGGCGAGGGCGACCGTGGCGTGGTAGGCGACCGTGGCGCCGCCCCCGTAGCCATACCCATAGCCGTAGCCGTACCCGTAGCCGGGAAGCAGGCCCGGCGGCAGGAGGGTCGTGTTGCCGTCGGCCTCGATGAGGGTGAAGAGGATCTCGGCGCGCGGGCCGGCGGTGGCGGCGGAGTTGCCCAGGCAGGTGCCGGAGGGGCCCTGCACGCGCACGGTGGCGTAGGCGGGGGCGAAGGGGTCGCCGGCGGGGACATCCACCTCGACGAAGAGCCGCAGCGTGTAGTTCGCGCCGGTGCCGGACTCCAGAGTGCCGATGCCGCTGCTGCGGAGGTCGGCGGTGGCCCCGGCGCTGGTGGCGGGCACGACGGCAAGGAGGGTCGCCAGGAGGGCGCCGACCACGGCCAAGGAAAGGGTGACGCTCAGCAGGCGGGACATGGTAAGTCCACCGACTTGGTACCCCTATATTGGTTTTCGGGCCGTGACAAATGAGAAAAACGAATCTTCCCAAAAACCTGTTCGGTGCGGGAGGAGCGTTGAAACTTCAACAGATGTAGGTTTGAGGCTTCAATTTCTGCGACATTGGCTTTCCCTCCTGGCCTGCCAATCCACTCGGCCGCTTGAACATGTTCAGGGTCGCGGAACGGTTTTTGCCGTGGAAGACGCCCCCCCTACCATTGAGGTTTAATAGTAGATAATTGTGGGAACGGGTGTACATGGGCATGGACCGGCGCTCGGGCGCGCAGTTGGGTGGGTCACTCGCGGCAACGGCCACGCTGGTCGTCGCGCTGCTCCTGGTGACCCCCGAGAGCTCGGCGGTCACCTTCTCGACCCCCTCCTACTCCGGCAACGCGCTCGGCGTCGACGTGCACTTCACGCGCACCGACCGCATCCCCGTGGACGGCATCGAGGTCACCCTCGAGTGCGAGCAGTCCGGCACCATCGTCGCCAGCTTCACCCCCAGCGGCCAGCCCGTCGGCAACCCCTCCGCCTACATCGACGGCGTCACCGTCACCGGCGGCCGCGACAACGGCGGGTACGGCTACGGATATGGCTACGGGTATGGCTACGGATACGGGTACGGCTACGGATATGGCTACGGCGGCCCCGGCGCCGGCGACCTGCACTACGCCATCCACCTGCACGTCCTGGCGTTCTCCGCCGGCGAGGCGTGCACCTCCTACCTCCGCCTCCACACCGCGTCGGGCTTCCTCGGCGACTACACCTCGCCCACCAGCGACCCCTTCATCCCGCGCCCCAACCTGCTCCCCTCCGCCAGCCTCGCCGCCACCCCGACCACGGGCACCACGCCGCTGGACGTCCAGTTCTCCCTCACCGCCACCGACCCCGACGGCGGCGGCATCGCCCACTGGCTCCTCACCTTCGGCGACGGCGCCCAGACGCCCGGCACCGGCGACGTGCCCGCCACCGTGGACCACACCTACTCCAGCGCCGGCGGCTTCGACGCCGTCCTCACCGTCACCGACGGCGAGCTGAGCACCGCCACCGACACCGTCCACATCACCGTCACCGCGTCCAACAACCGCGCGCCCCTCGCGGTGCTGGCCGCCGTGCCCTCCGCCGGCCCCGCGCCGCTCGCGGTCACCTTCGGCCTGCTGGCGATCGACCCCGACCAGGGCGACGGCATCCACGACTGGAGCCTCGACTTCGGCGACGGCAGCCCCGCCCTCACCGGCACCTCGTCGCCCCTGGCCACCGTGGGCCACACCTACGCCGTCGGCACCTACACCGCCAAGCTGACGGTCCACGACACCCACCACGCCGCCGGCACCGCCACCGCGACCGTCACGGCCGTGGAGACCCCGGCGGGCGCCAACCTGCCGCCGCAGGCCACCCTCACCGCCGACCCGCAGGCCGGCGCCGCGCCCCTCGCGGTCACCTTCCACCTGGGCGCGTCGGACGCCGACGGCATCGAGGACTGGAGCCTCGACTTCGGCGACGGCACCACCGCCGCCAGCGGCCCCGGCGGCGTCCCCGCCACCCTCGCGCACACCTACGCCACGGTCGGCCTCCACGTCGCGCGCCTCACGGTCCACGACGCGAGCGCCCAGGCGTTGCCCGGCACCGCGGCCGCCCTCGTCGTCGCGCTGCCCGCCGGCACCAACCTCAGCCCGCAGGCCGCCCTCGTCGCGGTCCCGCCCGCCGGCCCCGTGCCGCTCGCGGTCACCTTCCGCCTCTCCGCGCAGGACCTCGACGGCGCCATCGCCACCTGGAGCCTCAGCTTCGGCGATGGCACGGCCGACGCCAGCGGCACCGGCACGCCCCCCGGCGAGGTCCCGCACTCCTACGCCGCGCAGGGCACCTTCACCGCGACCCTCACGGTCCTGGACCTGCTGGACGCCACCGGCTCCGCGACCGCCAAGGTCGTCGCCGTCGAGGCGGGCGCCAACCGGCCCCCCACCGCGACCCTGTCGGCCAGCCCCGCGATGGGGAACGCGCCGCTCGCCGTCACCTTCACGCTCGGCGCCAATGACAGCGACGGCACCATCGCCTCCTTCGACCTCGACTTCGGCGACCAGTCGCCGCACCTGCTGGGCACCGGCGCGCCGCCGGCCACCGCGCAGCACACCTACACCGCCCTCGGCGGCCACGTGGCGACGCTGACGGTCAAGGACAACCTGGCCGCGCCGGGCGCCGCCGCCGCCAACGTCCTCGTGACGCCGGCCGGCTCGCCCACGCCGCCCACGGTCCACCTCCAGCCCAACCCCGCGCAGGGCGCCTCGCCCCTGCCCGTGACCTTCCTCGTCACGGTGGACCACACCTCGCCCATCGCCTCCTACACCCTGAGCTTCGGCGACGGCACGACGGCCACCGGCACCGGCCAGCCGCCCAACCAGGTCGAGCACACCTACACGACGGCCGCCCCCGCGCAGGCGTTCGTCGCCGCCATCGCGGTGCAGGACACGGCGGGCCTCGCCGGCAGCGACGCCGCCACCGTCACCGTCACCGGCGCGGGCAGCAACCAGCCGCCCACCGCGACGCTGGCGGCCGACCCCGCCATGGGCAGCGCGCCGCTGGACGTCACCTTCACGCTCGGCGCCCACGACGCCGACGGCGCCATCGCCTCCTTCGACCTCGACTTCGGCGACCAGTCGCCCCACCTCGCCGGCCAGGGAGCGCCGCCGGCGCGCGCCCGCCACACCTACGGTCCCGGCGACTTCCATGCGGTCCTGACCGTCAAGGACGCCCTGGGCGCCACTGGCGCCGCCACCGCGCAGGTCCTCGTCGGCCCCGCGCCCACCGGCACGGAGACCTGGTTCCTGCACAGCAGCGCCTGCCTCGCGGGCGTCGCCGGCAACTCGCCGCTCGCCGCGCTGCCGCCGCCCGTCACGGGCACCTACAGCGCCGACCACGCCGGCACCTCCGCCGACGAGCCGCTCTGCATCCACCCCGTCCTGCCCGTCGTGAGCGACGGCGACCAGGTGTTCACGGGCGAGGCCGCGCAGGGCACCACCTTCGCGGGCGCGCCCCTCACCGGCCGCCTCGAGCTGACCTTCCTGCTGCCCAACCTCAACGTGGCCCCGGCGCCGCTGCTGGACGGCGGCCACATCGACGTCGGCGTCTCGCTGCACGGCGGCGCCAAGGTCGCGGGCCAGGACAACATCAAGTTCGCGGAGTCGCAGGTCCTCTTCGGCATCCTGCAGCCCGGCACCGGCGGTATCCCCGCGCTGCCCGGCGCCCAGTCCGGCCCGCTCCCCGCGCCGCTGAACGTGGCCTACGTCACCATCCCGGTGCAGGCGACCACGCTCAAGACCATCCCGGCGGGCGCCAAGCTCGACTTCAGCATCCACGTCGCCCCCAGCACGGCGCTGGCCTACATGGTGGGCGGCAACGCCCCCGAGCAGACCCGCTTCAGCTTCGGCGCGCACGACAACCTGAACCCGAGCGCGGCCATCACGGCGACCCCCCTCGCGGGCGCGGCGCCGCTGGCCGTCACCTTCGGCCTCGCCGCCAGCGACGCCGACGGCAGCGTCGCGGGCTTCGACCTCAACTACGGCGACGGCTCGGCCCACCTGACCGGCACCGGCGTGCCGCCGGCCACCGCGCAGCACACCTACGCCGCCGCCGGCAGCTACGCCGCCCGCCTCACCGTCACCGACGACGCGGGCGCCACCGCCGCCGACAGCGTGCTGGTCGCCGCCAGCGGCCCGGGCAACGCCAGCCCCACCGCGACCCTCACCGCCGCCCCCTCGCACGGCGTCGCGCCGCTGGAGACCACCTTCACGCTCGCCGCGAGCGACAGCGACGGCAGCATCGCCTCCTTCGAGCTGGACTTCAACGACGGCTCCACGCCGCTGGCCGGCGCGCAGATGCCCGCCACCGTCAGCCACACCTACGTCGGGCAGGGCGTCTACTCCGCCGTCCTGCGCGTGACCGACAACCAGGGCGCCATCGGCTCCGCGCCCGCCCAGGTCACGGTCAGCCCCGCCAACGCCAAGCCCGCCGCGCACCTCACGGTCACCCCCGCCTCCGGCCTCGCGCCGCTCACGGTCACCTTCACGGCCACCGGCGACGACAGCGACGGGACCGTCGCGAGCTTCGACCTCGACTTCGGCGACGGCTCCCCGCACGCCCAGGGCGCCGCGCTGCCGCGCAGCTACACGCACACCTACGGCGCGGGCCACTTCACGCCCACCCTGACGGTCGTGGACAACGACGGCGCCTCCGACACCGCCACCGGCGACGTGGTCGCGACGCAGCCCGGCAACCAGAACCCGAGCGCCGGCATCACGGCCACCCCCAACTCGGGCACGCCGCCGCTCCTGGTCACCTTCGCGCTCACCGCCAGCGACCCCGACGGCACCGTCCTCGACTACACCGTCAGCTACGGCGACGGCAGCGACAGCGGCTTCCGCGCCGGCAGCCCGCAGGGCACGAGCCTCCAGCACACCTACACCACGCTGGGCAGCTTCTCGGCCGTCCTCACCGTCCACGACAACCGCGGCGCCACTGGCTCGCAGGCCGCCGCCGTCACCGTCCACGCCGCCAACCGCGTCCCCACGGCCAGCCTCGCGGCGGTGCCCACGAGCGGCCAGGCGCCCCTCGACGTGGGCTTCCACGGCACCGCCACGGACGCCGACGGCACCATCGCGGCGCACAGCCTCGACTTCGGCGACGGCACCCCCGCCCAGGCCGGCGCGGGCGCCCCGCCCAGCAGCATCCCGCACCGCTACGGCGCCGGCAGCTTCACCGCCGCCCTCACCGTCACGGACAACGACGGCGCCCACAGCCTGCCCGCGACGGCCACCGTCTCGGCCACCCTGCCCGGCAACCAGAACCCGAGCGCCGCCATCACGGCCGCCCCCGCGCGCGGCGCGGCGCCGCTGCCCGTCACCTTCACGCTGGCCGCCAGCGACCCCGACGGCGCCATCGTGGACTACCTCGTCACCTTCGGCGACGGCACCTCCACCGGCATCCAGCAGGGCAGCCCCGGCGCGGTCGTCGCGCAGCACACCTACGAGGCCAACGGCGTCTACACCGCGCGCCTGCTGGTCCACGACGACCGCGGCGCCGGCGCCTCCTCCATCGCCGTCGTCACCGTGGACCCCGACCTCGACCGCGACGGCGTGGCCGACGCCACCGACAACTGCGTGGGCGTGGCCAACCCCGACCAGCGCGACCAGGACGGCGACGGCACCGGCGACCTGTGCGACGCCTCGCCCACCGGCCCGCCCCCGCCGCCGCCCGGCACCGAGACGACCACCCCCACGAGCAGCCCCGCCACGCCGGCCCCGCCGGTCGTCCCGGTCCCCGTGGACCCGGCCCTGGAGGCCCGCTGCGCCGCCCTCACCGGCAAGGACTCGGACGGGGACGGCTTCGGCGACCGCATGGAGTGCCTCGCCGGCAGCGACTGGACCAACGCCAGCAGCAAGCCCAACCTGGACCTGACCGCGCGCCTCACCGTCGTCCGCAGCGGCGGCCAGAACCAGCTCGCGTGGACCACGCCGCCGGGCGTCCACGTCGCGGGCTACCAGGTGTGGAGCCACAACTCGCCCTACGCGCTCGCCTTCGTGGCCAAGCCCACGCAGACCGCCTACGCCGACACCGCGGGCCGCAACACCACCGTGTACAAGCTCACCTTCTTCGTGGGCGCGACCGAGGCGGAGGGCTACTTCGCCGACGGCAGCCACCTGGAGAAGATCCCGGGCTGGGACCCCGACAGCGGCATCGCGCCGCAGTCGACAGCGGACACCCCGCTGCCGGTCGCCCCCGCGGCCGGGCTCGGCGTGCCGGCGACGCTGGCGCTCGTCGTGCTCGGGCTGACGCTCGTGTGCTGCCACGTGGGCGCCATCGTGGCGGGCACCCGCAAGCCGGCATGAGGCCGACGCGCTGGGCCGCCGTGCCCTGGGTCGCCTACGAGCTGGCGGGCCTGCTTGCGCTCGTCCTGCTGCTGGCGGCGTTCCGGCCGTGGCCGCCGCTGACCGACCGGCGCGTCACGCTGGCGCTCCTGGTGGCGGCCGCCGTCGCGGCGCTGTTCCTGCTGCGGCGCGAGCGTCCCATCCCCGATGCGGGCGGCCTGCGCATGGGCGCCGGAGGGCTCGCGCTGCTCGGGCTCGCGTTCCTGGCCGCTTGGGTGCTGCGCCTGCTGCCCTACCGGGGCACCAGCATCCCGCTCGGCTACGACTACGGCTTCTACAAGACGGCCTTCGACGCCTACCAGGCCGCCGACCTGCCGCTCAACGCGGCGCCGCACTGGCTGCAGCAGCAGTTCACGCCCGGCCTGCCCGCGCTGCACACCATCCTGCACGCCGTCACCGGCATGGACGCCACGACCCACCTGACCGTCCTGGAGCCGCTGCTGGCCGCCGCGCTCGCGCTGCCGGCGTTCGTCCTCGTGCGCGCCCGCTTCGGCACGCCGTCGGGCCTCGTCGCGGCGGGGCTCTCGGCCGTCGCGTTCCCGCTGTTCGCGGCGCACGAGTACCTCTACGAGAAGAACCTCGCCGCGCTGCTCATCCTGTGCGGCGGCCTCTTCCTGCTGCTGCGCGGCGCGTGGCTGGCCGCCGGCTTCACGCTGGGCGCGCTCGGCGTCTGGCACCCGCCCACCTTCCTGTTCACCGCGCTCGGCCTGCTCGTGGCGTTCGGCATCGACGTGGCGCGCAAGGGGCCGTGGCGCCGCTGGCTGCAGGCGGCCGCCGCGAGCCTGCCCGCGTTCCTGCCGGCGTGGCTGCTGCTTCCCGCGATGTTCCTGCCCGCCGGCCTGGGCGTGCTGGCGCAGACCGGCTACGCCATCAGCGGCGAGGCGGCGGTCGGCGGCGGGACCTTCTTCGGCTTCCCGACCTACCTGGAGGCGACTGCGGCCTACCTGCCCCTCGCCCTCGCGTTCCTGCTGGTCGCCGTGCGCTCCCGCCGCGCCGCGACGCTGGCGGCCCTGTTCGCCACCGGCATCCTCTACGCCGTCCTGCGGCTGCCCTTCCACGACCGCTTCCTCATCATGGTGGACCTCGCGGCCCTCCTCGTCGCCGCCCCCGCAGCGTGGCGCCTCGTGCCGGGAAAGCCCATCGTCCGCGCCGCCGTCGCGCTCACCGTCATCCTGCTCGCGGCGGTGCCCACGACGCTGGAGGCGCTCAAGCCCGACCCGACCCACCGCCTCATGACCGAGGGGCAGCGCGAGGCCATCGCCTGGGTTGCCGAGAACGTCCCGCCCGACGCGGTCGTGGTCTCCGACAACCTCGTGTCCCCCTACGTCGCGGCGGAGGGCGGCCACCGCACCTTCGGCCCCGGCCTGTTCGACGACCCGCACAACCGCACGCAGTGGGCCAGCTTCTACACGACGCGCAACGCGACGCAGGCGCTGGAGTTCTTCCGCCCCTACGCGGCCGACGTCTACGTCTTCCAGCCCGCCGGCTGGGCAGGCCAGAGCTTCCAGCCGCCGCTGTTCAAGCTGGTCTACGATGGCCGCGGCGCAAGGGTCTGGCACCTGGAGGCGCCGGCATGAACGGCCTCGCCGCCTCCTGGATGGCCGTCGCGACGGTCCTGGTGCTGTTCGGCCCCGGCTGGGCGTGGAGCCTCGCGCTGTTCCCGCGCACCCGCCCTCTTGGCGCGCCCCGCACGCGGCGCACGGAGCTGGACCTCGTCGAGCGCGCGGCCGTCGCCCTCGTCCTGTCGCTCGTCCTCGTCCCGCTCGGCGCGCTGGCGTGGAACGGCCTGCTGCGCATCCCGCTCTCGACGCCGTTCGCGGTCCTCTACGTCATCGCGCTGACCGCCGCCGGGTGGGGCGTGGCGCGCCGCTGGCCGTCAGTACTTGGTGTGCGTGCGGATCATGTCCGCCAGCAGCCCGATGAAGATGAGCTGGACGCCGAACAGGAACAGCACGCCGCCGCCGATGAGCGTGCCTAGCACCCCCGCGATGGTGTGGGTGCGGTAGAGGTGCCACGCGACGTCGCCCATCAGGACGAGCGCCAGCAGCAGGAACACCAGGCCGGGCCACACGAAGAACTTGAACGGGTGGTAGTCGCGCCAGGTGCGGATGATGATCCACCACGAGCGGAACGCGAACTTGAACGAGCTGCCGAACAGGCGGTTGGTCTCGTCGTAGCGGCGGTGCACCTCGATGGGCACGCTCTGGATGACGAAGCCCTCCTTCGCGGCGCGGATGATCATCTCCTGCGTGTAGCTGAACTCGTTGATGGGCAGGCACTTCTCCAGCACGTCGCGGTGCATGGCGCGGAAGCCGGTCTGGCCGTCCTTGATGTCCTGGTCGGTGAGCGAGCGCAGCACCGCGGAGAAGGCGCGGTTGCCGAGCTTCTTGATGAGCGGCATCTTGTAGTGCACCGTCTCGCGCCAGCCCAGCACCATGTCCGCCTGCGCCGCCTCGATGGGCGCCAGCAGCTTGGGGATCTCGGCCGGGTCGTGCTGCCCGTCGGCGTCGAGCTGGACGATGATGGTGGCGTCGGTCTTGAGCGCCTCCTGGAAGGCGCGCCGGATGGTGCGGCCCAGGCCCATGTTGTGCCGGTTCGAGACCACGATGGCCCCCGCCGCGCGCGCCACCTCGGCGGTGCGGTCCTTGGAGCCGTCGTCCAGCACGAGGCACTCGTGCCCGAGCGCCCGCACGCCGCGCACCACGTCGCCGACCTTGCCCTCCTCGTTGTAGGCCGGAATGAGGGCCAGGACCTTCATGACGCCCGCGCACCTGCGTGGGGCGAATAAGGATTAGCGCTCCGCCAGCGCGGCGCGCAGGCCGTCCAGCAGCGGCGTGCGGGCGCTCCAGCCGAGCAGCCGCTTGGCCTTGCCGGCGTCGGCGTGCACCGCGTCGGCCTCCTTGTGCGGCGCCGCGCGGTCCTCCGACACGAATGGCAGCCTGCGGCCGCTGGCCTGGATGGCCGCGCGCGCCAGCTCCCCGATGGGGACGCTACGGCCCGAGGCGGCGTTGAACGCCTCGCCCGCCGCCTTGGGGTGCGTGGCGGCGAGGGCGAACAGGTCCACCGCGTCTCCGATGTAGAGGAAGTCGCGCACGGGGCGGCCGGAGCGCACGCGGACCTCGCGCCCCTCCCTCACCTGCGCGAGGATGGTGGGCACGATGTAGGCGCCGCCCTGGCCGGGGCCGTACATGTTGAACGGCCGCACCACGCACGCCTCGACGGCGCCACGGTCGTGCGCGTTGAGCGTGAGCGCCTCCGCAGCGAGCTTGGTGGCGCCGTAGTGGGTGACTGGCCGGCGCGGATGGTCCTCCGCGAGGGGCTTGCCGCCGGCGGGAGCGTAGACCTGCGCGGTGCTGGCGAGCACGAAGCGCTTGGCGTGGCCTGCCGCCCACTGCAGCATCGCCTGCGTTCCCTCGACGTTGGTGCGCAGCGCAAGGCGGGGGTAACGCTCGCAGCGCTGCGGCGACGCCTCGGCGGCGAGGTGGATGACCGCATCGACGTCCGCCTTCGGCAGGCTTGCCGGGCGCAGGATGTCACCACGCGCCACCGCGCAGCCCTTCAGGTGCGACGGCACCGGCAGCCCGGGCCGGTGCAGCGCCACCACCTCCCCCTCCCGCAGCAGCCGCGGCACCAAGTGGCGGCCCACGAAGCCGGAGGCGCCCGTCACGAGGACCCGCATCGCGGCCTCCAACCCCGCTCCATAAAAATAGGCGGCGGGATGGCCACGCGTGTCCAAGCGGGCCTTCATCACGGGCGTCACGGGCCAGGACGGCTCCTACCTCGCCGAGCTGCTGGTCGGGAAGGGCTACGAGGTGCACGGCCTCGTCCGCCGCCTCTCCACCCCCAACCTCTCGAACCTCGCCAGCGTCGCCGGCAAGGCCAACCTCATCGACGGCGACCTCACCGACGAGGGCTCCCTCGTCAACGCCATCACCGAGTCCGACCCGCACGAGGTCTACAACCTCGCCGCGCAGAGCTTCGTCGGCACCAGCTTCAAGCAGCCCGTCCTCACCGCCGACGTGAGCGGCGTCGGCGTCGTCCGCCTCCTCGAGGTCGTCCGCCGCCACGCCCCCGACGCGCGCTTCTACCAGGCCAGCACGAGCGAACTGTACGGCCAGGTGCGCGAGGAGCCGCAGAGCGAGACCACCCCCTTCCACCCCCGCAGCCCCTACGGCGTGGCCAAGATGATGGGCTACTGGGCCGTCGTCAACTACCGCGAGTCGTACAAGATGCACGCCAGCAACGGCATCCTGTTCAACCACGAGTCCCCCCGCCGCGGCATCGAGTTCGTCACCCGCAAAATCAGCCACGGCGTCGCCCAAATCGCGCAGGGCAAGCAGAAACACATCACCCTCGGCAACCTCGACGCCCGCCGCGACTGGGGCTACGCCCCCGAATACGTCGAAGGCATGTGGCGCATGCTCCAGCAAAAGGAGCCCGACGACTACGTCCTCGCCACCGGCAAGGACTGCACCGTCCGCGACTTCGCCCGCCTCTGCTTCCAGGCCGCCGGCATCGACGCGTGGGAAAAACACGTCAAGACCGACCCCAAGTTCGAGCGCCCCGCCGAAGTCCACACCCTCCGCGGCGAACCCAAGAAAGCCCTCACGAAACTGAAGTGGAAAGCCAAGACCCTCGCCCCCAAGCTGGCGAAGGTCATGGTCGAGGCGGACCTGGCCGCCGCATGAGCCCCGACGACACAGGCGCATCGCCCGCTTCCCCGCCACGCCGGCTGCAGCTCAGCCCGCTCTGGATTTGGCGTGGCGTCGCCGTCGCCCTCATCCTGTTCCAAGTCGGCTACGTCGCCAGCGTGGTGCCATTGCAGGACCGCTGGTTCCTCCATTCTGACGACCATGGCAAATACGTGCAGGCCAGTTTCATCATGGAGCGCGGCACCCCCACCACGCCGCTGCCCGGCCTGCAGTACACGGAGTTCCCCGCTGCGTTCGCGCCGTTCGGCATGGTGGTGAAGGGTGCGGAGGCCTCCAGCTATTCCGGGCCGGGCTACTCCTATCTGCTCGCTCCCGTGACGCTCCTGGGCCCGGAAGCCGTCTTCCTGTTCGCGGAACTTCTGCTGGTCCTGACGCTGCTTGCGGTCTATTTTCTGCTGGAGGCCAGTTTCGGCGGGTTGGCGGCCACCGCCGGCATGGCTCTTTTCGGCTTCAGCGCGCCGATTGTCTATTGGGGCCCGCTGTTGTACGCTAGCATTCCCGGTGTAGGCTTGCTTGCCCTGGCGCTTCTCCTGCTGAACCGGGGGACGCGCCGCAGCGAGGTTGCCGCCTTGAGCGTGGGCGCGCTCGCGGCCTTCTACCGCTACGAGTTCATCCTGTTCATGGTGGCCGTCGGCGCCGCTTGGCTGGCCAAGTCCATCCGGCAAGGAAGGAGGCTCCCCTACTTCTGGCCGCACGCCACCGTGGCGGGCATCGGTGCAGCGATGTTCTTCCTCGTCTCGTACGTCCTGACCGGGAAACTCAACTTCGTGGCCGCCAATGCCAACCCCGCGGCCGCCACCAGCGGCAGCGTCGACGTGGAGCAGACGGTGGAGTTGACCTTGGGCCACATCCGGCTCGCCAACATCCACTATTACTACGACCTACTTTTCGTCACTATCTTCCTCATCCCGTCCCTGTTGGTGGCCGCGACCTTCTTCCTACCCCGGCGCCGGCCGTGGTCCTTCGCGCCGCTCTTCGCCATGATGGGGCTTTTCACGGCGTTCGTTCTGGGGAACCTGTTCTTCCCGCAGAAGCACATCCTTGACCACTCACCCAACCGCTACCTCATCCCGCTGCTGTTGTGCGCCGCCCTCGCGGTGGCGTTCCTGCTGACCCGCGTCGGCACCGTGGCCCAGAAGACCCTTGCCTGCTGCGCCGTTGCCCTGTTCTGCGTCGGCTCCACCGCGCTCGCGGCCGGCGAGGAGGGCTTGGCCGGGAACAAGGCCTATCTTGAAATCGCGAACGGCACGGTCGCCGCCGCGAAGGCCTTTCCCGCCGACACCGTCTTTGTAGGCGAGCACCTGGACAAGATGCTTGTAGGGCGGATGGTGCTCAACCCTCTCAACCTGCCGGCGGCGCAGCAATACCAAGAAACCCTGTCCATCCTGCAAAAGGTGCTGGCCGACGGCCATCCCGTGTACGTCTCCCGCATCTACGACGACCAGTACCGTTCCTGGGTGATGGCCTCGGAGACGATGCAACTCGCGCCGGCGGGGAGGTGGTTCTACGAAATTAAGCTCCGCGCCTAGTGTCGCGGTCCTCATCATCACCTACAACCGCCTGCCGTGGCTGAAGAAGGCCCTGGCATCGCTTGATTCCCTGGACTTGCAGCCCGACCGCGTCTATGTCGTGGACGGGCCCTCGGCGGACGGCACCAAGGAACACTTGGCTGCGTGGCAGGCGCAGGCCGGGAACCGGGTCGTGCTGAAGGACGACCAACTGCGCGGCATCGCGGCCGCCCGCAACATCGGGTTGCACTCCTGCACGGAGGACTTGGTCGCGTTCCTCGACGACGACGCGGTCGCCTCGCCCGGCTGGCTGCGGGCCCTGCGCGGCGCGTTCGACGACCCGGCCGTCGGCCTCGCGGGGGGTCCCGTCATCGACGCGGAATCTGGCGGCCTACAGTTTCACCACGGCGCCGTCTCCAAGTCGGGCCGCGCCTACTCGGT
>JAXDQP010000074.1:0-7647 GCA_034667745.1 Thermoplasmata archaeon | reverse complement strand
AGGCCGGCGCCGCGCGACTCGGCGGAGCCGTTGTGGTACATGAGGTCGAACTGGCTCGTGAGGCCCGAGATGGGCACGATGGAGGCCAGGTGCGGGTTGCCGAACATCGCGGCCTCCCACGGCGTGGACCCGTCGTAGCTGCGGCCCGTCATGGCGACGCGGCCGTTCGACCAGGGCTGGGTGCCCAGCCACGTGATGGCCGCGTCGAGGCCCGCCTGTTCGGCGTCGCCCATGAGGTCCATGCAGTGGTTCGAGTCGCCGGTGCCGAAGACCGAGACCTGCGCGACCGCGTAGCCGTAGGGGACGAAGTTGTCGATGAGGAAACCGCCGAGGCGGTGGGCAGGCTCCGTGGAGACCGAGTCGCCCTCCGTCTGCAGGTCGGGCACGCCGAGGCTTGCGGCATAGTACGGGCCGGCGTCGGCGATGACGGGGATGTGGCACTCGTCGGGCAGCGACTTGGCGGTCCAGTCGCAGCCGGGGATCTTGGGGAGGAACAATCCGAGGTTGGTGCGGGCGTCGCCGGTGACGGCGTTGCCGCCTTCCGTGATGGGCAGGTCGACGGGCACGTCGACGCGCAGGCCGTCCAGGATGCCGAAGGGGCCGTCGGCGAGGGTGAAGCTGTAGAAGCCGTCGACGGCGAACTCCTGCAGGTGGCGCTCCTCGACGGGGGCGAGGATCTCGGGCGTGCCGTCGCCAACCTGCGTCGTCCCGGGCCCGTCGTTGTCGGAGCAGCCCGCCAGCGCGGCGGACGTGAGGAGGGCGAAGACGAGGGCCGAGGTTCCCAGGCGCATGCGTCGCATCGAGGCCGGCGCTCACTTAACGGTTGCCGAAGAGCTCTCTCTCCTCCTGTTGGAGCCGGCCGCCGCGCCGCCGTTCCAGTTATGTAGGGGTTGGGTCTCGGCGCAGCCATCTTGGTGACCACCATGAGTGAGGACACCCCCGAGGTGGACGCCGTGGCGCCCGACGCGCCCGCGCCCACCGAAGCCCCCGTCGTCGAGGCCGCGGTGGCCCCGACCCCCCGCCCGAAGCCGACCGAGTCGAAGGACGTCCTGCAGAACAGGGCGAACCTCCTGCGCAAGGAACGCGACCGCCTCAACGACGAGGCGCGCAAGCACGCCGAGGAGCGCGACGGCTTCAACATGCAGGTCCGCGGCCTGGTCAACCAGGCCAACGAGCACAAGAAGCGCCGCGACGAGCTCAACGAAGGCGTCAAGCGCGCCAAGGAGGCCCGCGACGAGGCCAACAAGTCCGCCGACGAGGCGCAGAAGGGCGCCGACACGCTGCGCCGCGAGCGCATGCCGGACGGCAACCCGGGCGAGTCCATCGCGAAGCTGAAGAAAGAGGCCCGCACCCTCGAGATGCAGCACATGACGGTGGTGCTGACCTCCTCGAAGGAGAAGGCGCTCATGGAGCGCCTCAAGGAGATCGGCAAGACGATCCGCGCCAAGGAAGCGACCTTGCGCTCCGACCCCGAGCTCAAGGCGAGCCTGGAGAAGGCGGACGACCTCAAGGAGAAGGCCGAGAAGTCGCACGCCAAGGTCGGCGAGCTGGCCGAGAAGGCGCAGGCCGAGCACGACGCGATGATCAAGCTCTACAAGTCGTCGGACAAGCTGCGCAAGCAGGCCGACAAGCTGCAGGAGAAGTTCGTCGTCTCCAAGATGGAGGCCGACAAGATCCACAAGGCCTACATCGAGGTCGTCAACGACATCCACTCCATCGAGGACTCGCAGGCCAACGCCATGGGCGGCCGCCCGAGCGAGGCCCAGATGGCGCGCGGCGAGGCCGCGGCCGAAGCGGTCTTCCAGAAGTTCAAGGCCGGCGAGAAGCTGTCCACCGAGGACCTGCTGACGCTCCAGAAAGCCGGCTTGCTCTGAGCAGGCGCCCGGTCGGCTTGGACGGACAGTCGGCGACTACGCGACCTGGACACGCCGCTCCAGGGCGGGCGCTAGCGCCGAGACCAGCGCCACGCTTGGCCTAGGCGGGGCAAGGTCGGCCCGCAACGCGTAGCGCGGCCGGCCGAGCCCCCGTTCCTGCACGAGTCCCGCGGCCACCAAGGCGCGCAGGTGGCGGCGGACCACCTTGCGCGACCTCTGGGCCAGGACGGCCAGGTCAAGCAGGCTGCCCTCGCGGACCCGCCCGAGGATGCCCAGGACGAGGCGGGCGTCGTCCTCCAGGAGGGCGCGCAACGCCTTGCGGCGGGCCTCCGGGGTCCCCGCCGGGAAGATGGACGCCTCGCGGCCGACCGACTCCACGGTGACCTGGCCTGCCGCGGCAAGAATGCGCACGTGGTACGAGACGGTGCCCCACGCCACGCCAAGGTGGCGGCAGGCGTCGCTTTTGTTGATGCCGGGCTGGCCGGCCACGAGGTCCAGCAGCCGGTCGCGGACCGGCGGTGCGGGACCTGCGAGGGTCATCGGCGGCAGGTTGTCGCGCGCCAGGACGACCAGGTCCACCATCGCTGCGTCCGTCGGAACGAGCACGACCATCCAGCCCCCGGGGCGTACTTGGGATGTTTTGGCCTTGATTCGAAACCAGGGGTCACGCTTAGGCGAAGATTCGAAACGAACCTGGAACGGCGTGGCGGCGCCCAAGCTCGTTCGCGGGAGGTCGAAGCCTGGACGAAAAGCGAGGGGAGAGCGGGGAGGAACGGGGAAGGGGAGGAAGCCAGCGAGGGCGGACTAGACGATCTCGCAGCCGGGGCCGCCGACGTGGAAGCCGGCGCCCATGTAAGGACCGCCCGAGCCGGGCATGCGCATCTCGAGGCCGATGACGTCGAACATCGTCTCGAACAGCGGGCCGCTCTCCACGCCAACGAAGATCTTGATGGGGTGGTCAATGCGGTGGACGAACGGACCTTCGCTGGAGAAGATGTCGGGGCCGACGCAGTCGGTCACGTCGGGGAGCTGGCGGTCGCCGCCGTCGAGGTCGCCCCCCAGGGCGGAAGCGGGCGGGACCACGGCAAGGAAGAGAGCAGCGAGGGCGGTGGCCGAGCGCAGCATGGGGCGGCGGCAGCCTTTCGGGCCAATAAGCTTCGTTGTCAAGGGCCCGGACCTCTCAGGTGAACACTTGCCGGCCGAGGACCCAATGGTGGCTTCCGGTGGCCTCCACGATAACCCCCACCGTCAAGCCCAGCGGGAAACCATCGGCCAAATACCCGGCGGACGCCTGGACCAAGACCGGGTCGGATCCTTGCCGGCTTGCCGTCTCTTGGAACCCGTCCTCGAGCCAATACCACGTCGACGCGTCGCCTCCACGGTAGCGCAGGACGCCGCTGCGGTCCGAGGGCTGCAGCTCCGCCGTCGGAGGAGCGCCGGTCACCTCGACCTGCATCCCGGGCCCATCGATGACGAGGCTCCACGCCTCGCCGACCGGCGCAAGCTCGATGGAACCCACGACCGTGGGCAGGCCCCAAGCCACGAGCGCGGCGGCCGTCGCAGCATCGGACACGACGGCCTCGCGCAGGAAGCCGTCCTCCTCATTGGGGTTGTCGGAGAAGGGCTGGAGGAGATGGTAGAGGAACGCGGCGCGGAACCCGCGGACGACGCTCACGTTGCCGACGACGGCGGCCGGGCAGTCGAGCACAAGAAGGTCAAGGATGGCGACCCCTTCGCCCTGCAGCTCGTGGTCGGGAGGCAACCCTTCCGAGGCCGCCTCCTTCTCCTGGCGGATGGTCGTGCGCAACTGCCGGCACTCGGGGAGGGACCAGTCGAGGATGGCCGGAGCGCCTCCGGGAGTCGTCGGCCCGGAGGAGACCGTTCCAGACGAACCGGCGCCGGAGGGACCGCCGGGCGCCGGACCGTCCGCGCCAGGGTCGGACCTGTCGGTGCACCCAGCCATCGCCGAGGCGATGGCCAGCACGGCGACCAGGAAGAACGGGGCCGCTACCTTCACAGCCGAGGCACCAACGGGCGGAGGAATTCCGCCAGTTGATAACTCCGCTGCGGGGGGTCGTATTCGACGAGGCCGAGCGCCGCCAGCCGGTCGAGGGTGCCCTTCGCTCCCGGCTGGGCGCCTGCAGCGAGAAGTTGCTGCTCGGTGGCCGGGCCACGGGCCAGCGACCGCACCAGGTCGATGGCGCGGACCTGGAGGAGGAAGCGGCGGTACTGCTCCACGCGGGCGTCGCCGGCGTCGACGACGACGGAGTACACCTTGCGTTTCCCTTGGCGGCGGCCCACGATGGCGCCGGCGCGCTCCAAGAGCTGCAGGTGGTGCGTCGCGCTCGACTGCACCAAGGCGGGTTCGCCCCGCGCGGACCGGCCCTCGTTCAGTCCACTGAAGTCGAGGGGCCCACGCTCTTGCAGGATGGCGTGCAGCGAACGGCGGATCGGGTGCCCGTTGACGGCCGCCAACGCCGTCGACGCCAGGACGCCTTCGCTGTCCGGCTGGCCGTCGCCGACGTCCTGGCCGAAGACGCGGAACACCAGCGACCCGCTGTTGAGCATGAACGCCGTGTTCCGTCCGGTGGGACCACGCGACTGCTGGATGACCTCGTAGGCCAGGAGGACGCGCAGATGGTACGCCAGGGCCGTCTTCGACAGGCCCGTGGTGCGCCGCAGCTCCGTGACGCGCACCGGCTGCTGCAGGTGGATGGCGTCGAGGATGCGGCGCCGGGCCGGGCTGCGTAGGGGGGCCGACTTCACCAGGCGCGGCGCATGGCGGCCCAACGTGAAGGCCAGCAGCCCGCGACCCGGCTCGGTGAACGCAAGCAGCAGGGCGGCCAGCAAGCCGGCGCCCGCCGCGGTCGCCGCGGTCGCCCCGGCCGGCACCTGGAAGCCGTCGACGTTGACGAAATGCGCCGTCCCCGACAGTTCCCAGCCGTCGGCGTCGGCGAAGCGGGCGGCCAGCGTGAGCTCGCCGCGCAGCTGGAAGAGTTGCGGGTCGGCAGGTAGGCGGCGCCCGTCCGACCAGACGTCGGCCTGGACGCCCGTCCACGCGATGTCGCCATCGAGGGTGCCCGCAAGTCCGGTGGCCGCCGCCGTCCAGCCGGCCGCGGGGTCGGCCAAGGCGAGCATGGCGCCACGGCCTTGCACGACCAGGATGCGGTTGTCGTAGACGTAGCGCCCCGTGCCGGTGGCCGGGTCGACGAGCGACGCCGTCTGGTTGAAGGCCCGACCGGTGGACCAGGTCGCCCCATCCGGGAGCCGCACCCGTCCACCCTCCGAGAGGGCGACGAACCCTTGCGTCCAGGTCAAGGTGGCGGGAAGCCCTTCGGCGAAGGCGCCTGCCTCGTCCGGACGGGTGGTCTGCCCGAGCAGCGTCGGGCTGGACCCGAAGGAAGCGTCGTGGCCGGCCGGAGACAGGCCGCCGGCGACGCCGACCCGGAGGTCCCGACTGCCGTCGACGCCGAGCGCCAGCGGCTCGCCCCGGGCAAGGACGCGCGTGGTCGTTCCAGGGGAGTCCGGCGTGCCCTCCATGAGCAGGGCGCCGGAAAGCTCCTGGCGTGCCACGACCCGTTCCGGGCCCCGGATCGGGTCGGAGGCGAGTCCGACGGCGGTCCGCACCTGCGTCGTCTGGACGAGGACCAGGCTGGCCGTGGCCTGCGCCGCATCCAACCTGAAGGAGGCGTCTCCCGCGCCGCGCTCGAACAGCAGGGCGGTGGCGTCCAGGACGAAGGAGTTGTCGCCGAGGATGCGGGTGGGACCCGTGGATTCCAGCCGGCCCTCCACGGGGGAGGCCGCGGCGGCGGGCACCAGCAGCAAGGCCCCCAGCGCCACGAGGAGCCACGGCGACACCTTGGCGGCCATCAGGCGTCTGACCACCTGGGCACCATGAAAAGGGTTGTGCGACAGGGCCCGGACCTCGCGAACGTTGCCTGCTCGTCCGGCGCGGGCGCAAGAACCTTCATCGCCGGGGCCACCGTCGAGACGGCGTGGCCTCCTGCTCGAAGTGCCCGCATCCTGCGGTCGTCGAGTTGCGCTACTCCGGCACGAGCCTGTGCCGCGACCACTTCCTGCGCTTCTTCGCCGAGCGGGCCAAGGGCGACATCGCGAAGCAGGGTCGCCTCCCGAAGGGGACCGTCGCCGTCGCCTTGAGCGGGGGCAAGGATTCGGTGTCGCTGCTGCACTTCCTGCGCGAACTGACCGCGGGGCGGCCCGACGTCAAGCTCGCCGCCATCACCGTCGACGAGGGCATCGCCGGCTACCGCGACTCCGCGCTGGACCTCTGCCGCCGCGTCACGGACGAATGGGACGTCCCGTGGCACGTCGTGCGCACGAAGGACCTGGCCGGCTACGCCATCGACGACTACGCGTCAGGCAAGGCAGGGCCGAAGGACGAGGAGCTGCCGATGGCCGACCGCCCCGCGTGCTCCGCCTGCGGCGTCTTCCGCCGCGCCGGGCTGAACCGCGTGGCCCGGGAGATCGGCGCGTCCGCCGTGGTCACGGGCCACAACCTGGACGACCAGGCGCAGACGGTGCTGATGAACCACCTCAAAGGGGACCTCGAGCGCGCGGCCCGGCTGGCGCCGCACAGCGAGGAGGACGTGGCGCACCATCCCGGCCTCGTGCGGCGCATCCTGCCGTTCCGCAGCATCCCGGAGAAGGAGGTCCTGCTCTACGCGGTGCTCAACGGCCTGCCGCTGCACCATGAGGCCGAGTGCCCCTACGCGGCGCGCAGCCACCGCTTCATGCTGCGCGACATGCTGGTCCAGCTGGAGGAGCACAATCCGGGGACCCGTCATGCGCTGGTCAAAGGCGCCGAGCGGCTGAAGCCCATCTTGCAGGCGGCGCTGCCGGCGATGGCTGTGGCAAGCTGCTCGGATTGCGGCGAGCCGACGTCCGGCGCCGTGTGCGTGGCGTGCACGATGAAGGCTTAGGCGCCCACCGCACGATCAAGGCCCGGACGGCGGTTGCCGCTGCACGCTTGCCTTCATCTGCAGCGGCTTTCCCTCGCTGGCGATGGACGCTGGCCGGCCCAGCCGGCAGGTGAACCCATGGCTAACACGTCGACACGCAGCAGCGCAAGCAACCGGCCCGGCAGCAACGGCCGCAGCAACACCGGCAGCGGGACCGCGAGGCTGTCCGAACGTCGGGAGCCCCAGCCCAATGTCCTCACGCACACGGAGTTCGCCAGCCGCGACCCGGCCGCCACGCGCGAGTTCCTCAGCACGACCTTCGGATGGCAGTTCGAGACGCAAGAGGCACCGACCGGGGACTACCACATGTTCCGGCTGGACAACCAGACGGGCGGCGGTGTGCGCGCATTGAACAAGGCGGAAGCCCCGGCCGCGATCCCCTACGTCGAGGTGGAGGACCTCGCCGAGGCGGAACGCACGGCGAAGAAGGCCGGCGCCAAGATCCTGCAACCCAGCACCAGCATGGGGGACCAGGGCTCCACCATCATCTTGCAGGCCCCGGGCGGTCCGCTCATCGGATTGTGGTGGCCGACCAAGGCGGGACGCGGCGGCGGCGAAGAAGAGTAAGAGGAACGCCGCGGCGCCCAGAGAGCGTCGAGCGACGAACCAAAAAAGTGGGTGCCCGGGGGTCGTGGGAGGACGACCCCCGGGCGCCCGTCCCCGGTTAGGAGGAGCATCGTGGCGTGGGAGGACGCCGGTCAGCACCGGGGGCGGGTGGAGGGAGGAGAGGAAGGGGGAGGAAACACATGGCGGCTCGCGGGCCGCTTTGAGTCGGTTCGACTACTCGACGAAGT
>JAXDQP010000073.1:0-12300 GCA_034667745.1 Thermoplasmata archaeon | reverse complement strand
GTCGTGTTCTCCGTCGGCTGCACCGCGCTGGTGGGCATTGGCCTCAACTTCACCCCGGCGGGCATCACGCTGGCGACGATGGCGTACGGCCTGGGGCTCGTGACGCTGCTGTTCCTCGTGCTGGCGGTGGACGCCCGCCTCAGGCTGCCGGTGGAGGACCGCCCGCACTTCACCTGGGGGCCGGCCCCCGACCCGGCGCGCCCGGTCGGCCGCACCAGCCCCGCGATGGCGGCGCTGCTGGCCATCTCCTTCGCGGGCATGCTCGTCGTGCTGGTCCTGCTGTTCCCCTACAAGGCGAGGCAGGACGCCTACACCAGCCTCTACCTCCTGGGCGACGGCGCCAAGGCCATCTGCCTGCCCGACACCTACACGCCGCAGGGCCAGCCCGGCGCCGGCTTCTCGGTGCACGTCCCGAACTACATCGACTGCCCGCTGCAGGCCAGCGGCCGCGTCACGGTGGGCGCCGTCAACCACGAAGGCAAGGTCGTGACCTACTTCGTGAAGGTGTTCTGGTCCACGCCGACGCCGGACCCCAAGGACTCGCCGAGCGCGGCGAACGTCGAGAGCTTCTCGTCCCAGGTCGGCCCGGTGGCGCCGCCCGGCAGCAAGCTCACCTTCGAGCGCCAGTACGAGCACGAGGTCACGCTCACGCCGCCGCCCCTGCCCGGGCTGAACCGCCTCAACGTCCACCTCTACAAGGACTTCGGCAAGGGCGTGGCGGAGCAGCCGGACATGCTGGCGTACTTCTACGTCAACGCTCCGTGACGGCGCGGCGGCCTCACTCGACGGTGACGCTCTTGGCGAGGTTGCGCGGCCGGTCGATGGGGCGCCCGAGCGCCGCCGCCGCGTGGTAGGCCAAGAGCTGGCCGGCGAGGCTGAACGAGAGCGCGGCGAGGCTCTGCTCCGTCGCGGGGCACTGCAGCACGGAGTCCATCGCGCCCACCAATTCGTCCGGCACCGCCTGGGCCAGCACGTGGCAGGGGGCGCCGCGCGCCTGCACCTCGACGACGCTGGACCAGATGGGCCCCTTGGCCGAGCCGCTGGACTCGAAGAAGATGCAGGGCGTGCGCTCGTCCAGCAGCGCGAACGGGCCGTGCTTGAGGTCGGCCGCGCCGAAGCCCTCCGCGTGGCGGTAGGTGATTTCCTTGAACTTGAGCGCCGCCTCGAGCGCGGTGGCGACGTGGACGCCGCGGCCGAGGAAGAACAGGCTGTGGCCCGGCGTCAGCTTGGCGGCGAGCGCCTTGAGGTCCGCGTCGCGGCCCAGCACGCCGTCGAGGACGCGCGGCAGGCGGTCCAGCTCCTTCGCGATCTCCAGGAGGCGGTGCTGCGGGAGCTGCCGCGTCCGGAGACCGAGCGCGAGGGCCAGCATCGCCAGCGTGGCGGCCTGGCCGAGGAAGGTCTTGGTGGCGGCGACGCCCACCTCGGGGCCGACGCGCAGGAAGATGGTGTCGTCCGCCATGCGGTGCAGCGAGCTGCCCTGCACGTTGGTGACCGCCAGCACCGGCAGGCCCGCGCCCTGGATGTGGCGCATCGCCTCCAGCGTGTCGAAGGTCTCGCCGCTCTGGCTCACGCCGACGTAAAGCGTGCCCTCGGCGTCGAGGATGGGGCGGTCCTTGATCTCGCTGGCCGGGATGGCCTCGGCGGGGATGCCGGCCCACGCCTCGATGAAGTGGCGGCCCATGATGGCGGCGTGCAGGCTCGTGCCGCAGCCGACGAGGCGGATGCGGCGCACGCCCTCCAGCAGGCCCGGGTTGAGGTCGAGGTCCACCTGGAGCGGGTCGAGGTGGATGCGGCCCGCGAGGCACTGGTTGAGCGCCGTCGGGGCCTCGAAGATCTCCTTGAGCATGTAGTGGGCGTAGCCGGCCTTCTCGGCCTGCCGCACGTCCCAGTCCACGACGCTGACCGGCGGCGACTTGGGGGTGCCGTCGGCGGCGAAGATGCGCACGCCAGCGCTGTCCACGATGCCGTAGTCGCCGTCGTCGAGGTGGAGGAAGCGGCGGGTCTGCGCGAGGACGGCGGTGGCGTCGCTGGCGAGCAGGACCGCGCCGTCGTCGCACAGGCCGACCAGCAGCGGCGCGCGCTGGCGGGCGAAGCAGAGGGTCTGCGCCTTGCCGTCGAGGATGACCATCGCCCACGAGCCGTCGAGCGTGGAGAGCATCGCCTGGAGGGCCTCCAGCGGCGCCTTGCCCTTGCGCTGCGCCTCGTAGAGGTGGACGAGCAGCTCGGTGTCCGTCTCGCTCTGGAGGGTGTGGCCCTGCGCCAGGATCTCCGCGCGCAGGGCGTGGAAGCCGGCGATGGTGCCGTTGTGGACGACGGCGTAGCGCCCGGTGCCGTCGAGGTGCGGGTGCGCGTTGGCCTTGGTGACGCCGCCGTGCGTGGCCCAGCGGGTGTGGCCGATGGCGAGCGTCTCCTTCGAGGAGGGCACCGGCGGGAGGTCCACGACGCGGCCGACGTCCTTCACGACGTGCACGCCGCCGTCGTGCCAGGCGATGCCGGCGGAGTCGTAGCCGCGGTACTCCAGGCGAACGAGGCCCTCGCGCACGATGGCGGCGGCGCCTTTCTTGCCAAGGACGCCGACGATGCCGCACATCAGCCGTCAACCCCTGGGGCGCGCAAGTTGGCGATGCGCAGGCCGGCGCGGACGGCCTTCTGCACACCGGGGCGGGAGGGCACGGGGCGGGCCATCAGACGGCCACCCCGCCGTCGGGGACGATGTGGACGGTGCGGCCGGCGGCCACCTTGGCGCCCCGGCCGACGCGGCTCTCGGCGCCCATCGAGCAGCCGGACTCGAGGCGGGCGTCGGCGCCAACGATGAGGCCAAGGCCGCCCTCCAGCCGCGCGCCGGGGCCGACGGAGGCGCCGTTGTCCAGCACCGCGTTCTCGATGCGGCTGTGGCTGCCGATGGTGACGTTGCTACTGATGGCGCACTTCGAGAGGAGGGTGAAGGGCTCGACCCGGACGTGGTTGCGCACCGCCGTGCCGGGCAGCAGGACCGCGTGCGGGCCAATCTCGCAGTTGGCGCCGATGTGGACGGGGCCGTGCAGGACGCTGCCGGCGCGCACGATGCTGCCGGGGCCCAGCTCGACGGGGCCGACGACGGAGGCGCCGGGCTCGATGGTGCCCTCGCGGTCGTCCTTGAGGTTGGACATGAGGCGGCTGTGCAGCTCCAGCAGGTCCTGCAGCTCGATGACGTCGATGTACTCGCCGGGGTGGGCGTGGATGGCGTTCCACGGGCCGTGCGTGTGCAGGTCGGCGCGGATGGCATCGCGCAGGCTGTAGTCGACGCTCTCCAGCGACTCCAGCAGGCGGCGGTGCAGCAGGTAGGCGCCGCCGCTCGCGATGGTCGCCTCGCCCTGGTGCTCCAGCATGTCGACCACGTGGCCCTGGCGCAGCACGGGGGTGCCGTGGCGGGCGGAGCGCAGGTCGGGCACCTGCACGAGGCCGGGCGTCTTGCTGGCGGCGAGGCGGCCGAGCAGCTCGGGGTGGTACCAGGCGTCGGCGGGCAGCAGCAGGACCCACTCGTCCTTCAGCAGGTCCGCCGCCTCCGCCAGCGCGTGGCCGGGGCCGAGCTGGCGCTCCTGGTGGACGTAGTCGATGCGGACGCCGAACGCGGTGCCGTCGCCGACGTAGGCGCGCACGCGGTCGTGGCCGTGCCCCACCACGAGGACCGCCTGCTTGACGCCCAGCGTCGCGAGGTTCTCCAGCAGGTGGTGGATCATCGGCCGGCCCGCCGCGTTCAGCATCGACTTGGGGCGGTCGTGGGTGAGGGGGCGCAGCCGCATGCCGCGGCCCGCGGCGAGGATGACGACCTGCATCGGCCCTGTTGCACCGGCGGGCGGCTCTTGAAGGTGCGCCTCGGAGGGCGGCCCGGTCAGCGGCGGCGGCGCGCGGCGGCGGCGCACACCAGGAGGCCGACGGCGAACAGCAGGCCCGCCGCGGGGCTCTTCTTCTTGGTGGTGCTGATGGCCGAGGTGGGGGCCGGCCCGGGCGCCGCGATGGTGGCGGTGAGGGTGAAGTCGTTGTTGCTCTCCGCCGACTCGGTGACCACGTTCTCGGGGTCGATGCTGGCCTTGATGGTCTGCGTCCCCGCCGGCAGCGCGCCGGTGTAGGTGATGGAGGTGGACTCGCCCGCCGCCAGGGCCTGCACGTTGACGTCGGCGAGGAAGGTGCCGCCCACGAAGAGGCGGACCTTGGTGGCGGCGGCGGGGTCCGTGCCCTGGTTCTTGACCGTGGCCGTGACGGTGACGGCGGTGGCGGCGACCGAGCTGACGATGAGGTCGGCGCGCGGCGGCACCTTGGGGCCGAACATGTAGGTCGTGCCCTCGGTTGCGGTCACGATGGCGCGGTCGCCGTCGATGGCGGGCGAGGGGCCGACGGCGCCCTGCGTCGCGAAGGTCTTGAGGATGGAGCCGTTGGCGGCGGAGAGCCAGTACACCTTCTTGTCCTCGGAGCCGACGACGACGATGCCGTTGGCGACGGCGGGGCTGCCGGTGACGGGGGCGCGCGAGTCGCCGCAGGTCTGCTCCCACACCTTGGCGCCGGTGGCGGCGTCGAGGGCGTAGACGTGGCCGTTGTTGGCGCCGACGTAGACGCGGTCGCCCGTGTTGGCGGGGCTCGACTGCACCTTGCTCACCTGGGTCTGGCCGGTGCCGGAGTCCACCACGTTGGGGACGGCGTAGGTCCAGGCCGGCGTGTTGACGGTGCCGTAGGTGAAGCCGGAGGCGTTGCAGGAGCTGGCGGCCGCCGCCATGCCGTTGAAGGCGTAGACGTTGCCGTCGTAGGAGCCGATGATGACGCGGTAGGCGGTGGCGGAGGCGATGTTGATGGTGGGGGCGCCCAGCACGACGTCGCCGGTCTGGTACATCCAGGTCAGCGTCGTCTTGCCGTCGCCGCGGCCCTTCTCGTCCACCGCGAAGACGTAGTGGTTGAGGGACCCGAAGAAGACCTGGTGGTCGTAGACGGCGGGGGCGCCGCGCACCGGCTGCGCCGCCAGGGGGGTGCCGGTGCAGGTGGTGATGCCGGTCTTGGGGTCGGTGACGGCGCTCTGCAGGGCGTAGGCGCTGCTGATGGAGAAGGTCCACAGCAGGGTGAGGGTGCTCTCCAGGTAGGCCTTCATCTCGCCCGCCTCGGTGCCGATGAAGAGGGCGCCCTCGTGCACCATGATGGAGCTGAGGGTCTGGCCGACGGGGGAGATGGCGACGGTCTCGACGCGGCCGTCGCGCAGGTTGAGCGCCTTCAGGTTGCCGGCGGTGTCCACGACGTAGACGCGCTCGCCGGAGATGGCCGGCGTGCCCTCGATGGGCGCCGCCATCTTGTGGCTCCACATCTCGTGGCCGGAGGCGACGTCGAGGGCGCGCACGAGGCCGCTGTTGGGCGGGGTGGCCAGCGACGAGCCGAGGTCGGTGGTGATGAGGATGCCGTCCTTGATGACGGGGCTGGCCTTGACCTGCGCGTTGTTGAGCGTCTTGTTGCTCCACCACACGTCCTGGTAGACGGGGTAGGAGGAGTTGGCGACGGAGCCGGAGCCGCGCGAGTCGGCGTGGAACGAGCCCCAGTCCGCCTGGGCGGCGGGAAGGAGCGTTGCGCTCAGGAGCAGGAGGGCGGCCGTGACGCGGTGCACACGCCCCGATGCCGGCCCAGGATAATTAAGGCCCGGACATCCGCGCCTGCCGGGTGGACGGGCTCAGCAGGCGTGCAGGCTGGTGAGCGAGTAGGTGCCCAGGACGGTGTTGGCCACCGTGTCCATGAGCTGGATGTCCACGTTGGCCGCCGTGCCGCCGCTGGTGCAGAAGGCGAGGTAGTCGCCCGCGTTGATGACGGTGGAGACCGGGGCGACCGTCACGCGGGGGCTGATGCCGGTGCAGCCCGAGTTGGAGATGGCGGTGTAGGTGGCGGCCGCGGAGGCGGGCTGGTTCTGGTGCGAGGTGCCGGAGCTGCCGACGTTGACGATGCCGCCCGTGGTGCAGCGGGTGGCGGAGATCTGGACGCGGCTCCAGTCGGCGCCCACCGTGGCCGAGAGCACCGTCAGCCTGTCGCCGATGTCGTCCACCTGCATGACCGGGGTGGGGGCGTCGGGGATGGTCTTGCCGCCGATGCCGCTGGCCACCACGAAGACCACGGCCGAGAGGACCACGCCGACGGCGACCATCAGGATGACTCCGATGACCGGGGAAACGGCGTCTTCCTCCGAGAGGCGCAGGGTGGCGGACATGCTTGACTTTTGAAACCAAGCCCCTGCATGTTCAAAAGTATGAAGGAGAAGGGTTTAAGAACAAGAAAAAGGGGGAAAGGGGATTTTGGCTACCTTACGCGGTGCAGACGGCCACGTTCGTGAACGTGTAGCTGCCGATGGCGCTGTTGGCCACGGTGTCCGTCACCGAGATGACGACGTTGGTCGCCGCGGCGCTGCCCATGCCCAGGGGGCTGGTGCAGAACTGCAGGAAGTCGCCGGCCGCGATGGGGACCGAGGTCGCCGTCACCTGGACGGCCACGCCGGCGCCGCAGACGCTGCCCATGGCGGCGGCCGTGTTCAAGTCGCCGCCCGCGACGACCGCGGGGTCGTTCTGGTAGGGCGTCGCCGTGCCGACGTTGATGACGCTCGAGGCCGCGCCCTGGGTGCAGGACGCGACCTTGAGGCTCAGGCGGCTCCAGTCGGCGCCGGTGGCGGCCGAGGTGATGACCAGCTTGTCGTTGGTGTCGTCGGTGTTGATGGCCAGGGTGGGGGCGCTTGCGTTGCTGCCCTTGCTCAGGTTGCTCACGAGGACGAACACGACCGCCGCGAGGACGACCGTGATGGCGACCATCAGGATGACGCCGATGACGGGGCTGACCGCCTCGTCGCTGCCCTTGAAGGCTTGGTTGGCTTTCATGCCAATGCCTCCTTAGGCCGTGCAGAGCGCCACGCTGGTGAACGTGTAGCTGCCGATGGCGCTGTTGGCCACGGTGTCGATGACGTCAATGACGACGTTGGTCGCCGCCGAGGTGCCCATGCCGAAGGGGCTGGTGCAGAACTGCAGGAAGTCGCCCGCGGCGATCGGGACCGAGGTCGCGGTGACCTGGACCAGCGCGCCGGCGCCGCACGCGGTGCCCATGGCGGCCGCGGCGTTCAGGTCGGCGCCCGCGCTGACGGCGGGGTCGTTCTGGTACGGGGTGGCGGTGCCCATGTTGATGAGGTCGCCGGCGTTGTTGGCCTGCGTGCAGGACGCGACCTTGACGCTCAGGCGGCTCCAGTCGGCGCCGGTGGCGGCCGAGGTGATGATGAGCTTGTCCGCCGTGTCGTCGGTGTTGATGGCCAGAGTCGGGGCGCTGTTGTTGCTGCCCTTGCTCAGGTTGCTGACGAGCACGAAGACGACCGCCGCGAGGACGACCGTGATGGCGACCATCAGGATGACGCCGATGACCGGGGAAACGGCCTCGTCGTTTGCCTTGAAGGCTTGGTTGGCTTTCATGTGTATGCGTTGTTCCTGCCCGTATCTCTACGGGCAATTGCCGGTAGGGTGCGCGTCCGCATTTAGAGGTAGCGACCACGGTCTCCATTGTCGGGAAATGTGCAGTGGAAGCGTAGCTTCTCCTGGAAACTTGACCGCTCCTTGCGCAGGAGAAACGTCGCTTCACGGCCCGTAGTGGAACCACCCCTGTTCCGCGCGTCCAGCCGAACATGTATGGGTCCCGCGCCCATTTGTCGCATTGCTCCACCCGCACCCGGGGTCCCGGACCCCCGCCGCGCGACCCCTTGGGTTCGCCTGCGGGGGCGCGACCATCAGCGAACCGCTATCTACCCGGCCCGTCGTCGGCGGCAGGCGATGCCGTCCGCGGGGGAGGTGGAACAGTTCGCGTACTGCGCGCACAACTGGTGGCTGGCGCGGCGCGGCGTGGACAGCGCCACCGCCGGCTCCGTGCGCGGCATCCAGGAGCACGCCCGCGGCGGCGAGGCCATCGCGAGCGCCGAGCTGGACAAGAAGGAGTACCGCCGCGCCCTGGCGTGGGCCTTCCGCTTCCTGGCGATGGCCGGCTCCGTCACCGTCCTGGCCCTGGAGCTGCTGTTCCTGCGCCAGACGCCGCAGCACTACCTCTTCCTCACCCTCGCCCTCGTCCTCGTGGCCTCCAGCGGCGGCCTCCTGGTCATCGCCCTCACCGTGCAGGAGACCTACCGCGCCACCCAGCAGGCGGGCCGCATCGTCCCCGGCCATGTCATCGACTCCGACCTGGCGGGCGAGGGCCAGGTCCTCACCGACCCGGCGCTCGGCCTCAGCGGCAAGCCCGACTACGTCCTCAAGACGGCGCACGGCCTGGTCCCGGTCGAGGTCAAGACGGGCCAGACGCCGCAGCGCCCCTACGACAGCCACGCGCTCCAGGTGGCGAGTTACCTCCACCTGCTGGAGGCCAACACCGGCAAGGCGCCGGAGTACGGCCTGCTGACCTACCCGCAGGGCACCTTCCGCATCGGCTGGGACGACGGCCTGCGGGCCAAGCTCAAGGCGACCCTGGAGCGGATGGCCGCCGCCGAGGCCGCCGGCAAGGCCGACCGCGACCACGAGCAGCCGGGCCGCTGCCGGGGCTGCGCCCGCCGCGCCGCCTGCGACCAGCGCCTCGCGTGACGCTCCGGCACTGAGCCACGAAGTGCAAGAAGTTCACGAAGCCCATTGCCAGCGGCCTCCGAAATCCCGGAAAACCCTGTTTGGGGCGCGGCGAGTGCACCCTTTATCCCGCGCAGCCCCTGGCGAAGCGGAGCCATGGACCCGCTCGACATCCTGCGCGCGCTCTGGCTTTTCCTGCCCGCCTACGTGGCGAACATGGCGCCCGTCTTCGTGGCCAAGCTCGTCCCCGGCTGGACGGCGCCCATCGACGGCGGCCGCGTGGGCAAGGACGGCCAGCGCATCCTCGGCCCCGGCAAGACCTGGCGCGGCCTCGCGGGCGGCGCGTTGGCGGGCGGCCTCGTCGCGCTGGCGGTCGCCGCGCTCGCTCCCCACTGGGGCATCATGCGCGGCCTGGACTACGGCCTGCCCGAGGTCGGCGCGCCGCGCGTCCTCCTCTTCGGCGCCTTCGTCGGGCTGATGGCCCTCGTGGGCGACTTCGTCAAGTCCTACTTCAAGCGCCGGCGCCGCATCGAGCGCGGCGGCTCCTGGTTCCCGTTCGACCAGCTCGACTTCGTGGTGTTCGGCCTGCTCGGCATGGCCATCGGCGCCGGCCTGCTGCCCTCCGGCTGGGTCAGCGGGCACGTGCTGGGCAACTGGGTGGTGCTGGCCACGCTGCTGGTGCTGACCCCGCTGCTGCACCTGCTGGTCAACCGCGTCGGCTACTGGCTCGGCCTCAAGGAAGTGCCCTGGTAGATGGCGACGGCGCGCCTGGTGGTGAGCCTGCTGGGCCTGGCGGTCCTCTTCTCCCTCTTCGCGGGGACCTACTACGCCCCCGAGAACATCCGCAGCAAGACGGCCGCGCCCTCCTTCCAGGTCGGCCCCGGCGAACTCCAGCAGGTGCGGCTGCTGCCGACCATCGCGGGCACCCCCATCGTGGTGCAGCTGCACGCCGTCGGCGGCCCCATCGACGTGTACGTGCTTGAGAAGGAGTGGGCGGACCGCCTCGCGGACAGCGGCGACCTGAACCTGACGCAGCCGTTCAGCTACGAGGCGGGGCCGAGCCGGATGGGCGTGAACGGCAGCTATGAGTTCGCGCTGGTGTCGGACGGCCGCACCGAGCACCTGCTCGTCCTTGACAACGCGGACGACTTCTACGCCGGCGACGCGGTGCCGGACTTGCGCGGGCCGACCAACGGCACGGCGAGCGTCGAGCTGACCATCCACTATCTCCAGGAGGAGCAGCGCAGCCTCTGGCTGGCCTACCTCGCGGCGGCGCCCGGCGTGGCGCTCGTGCTGTTCACCGTCGGCCACCGCGTGTGGCGCACGCGTCGCCAGCCGTGACGCTCAGCCGTGGCGGGCGCAGAAGCGCGAGCCGGGCTTTGCCTTGTTCTTGCACGGCTCGCCGGACTGGGTCGTGGCGGCGCACTTCCCATCCGGCTCCGGTTCTGGCGGGGTGGTCGCCTTCTTCGCGCTCTTCTTCGGCGCAGCCGGCTTGGCGGCGGGAGGCTCGGCGACCTTTGCGGCCTTCGCGGCTGGTTTCTTGGCGCCTTTCTTCGACGCAGGCTTCGGAGCGGGCGCCGGCTCGGGCAACGGCAACCTGGACTGCACCGGCGCGGGCGGCTCGACGGCAGGAGCCGGCTTGGCCTTGCGGCTGCGGCGGGTAGGCGCCTCCCGCGCGGGCGCGGCGGGCTTGGCCGGCTCGACGGGCTGCGGCTGCTCCTGCGCGCCGACGATGAAGCTGCGGCGCTCAGGGCGCGGCGCCTGGAACGGGTCTACCAGCGGAATGGTCTGCGGGTCCCCGGGCGGGCCTCCCCGGCGCCTGCGGCCGTTGTGGATGAACGGCGAAGGCGCCTGCGGCTCGCGGGGCGGCTGCGGCGCCGGCTGTTGGGGCGGATGCTGCTCCGTGCGTGGCGCGTCGCGCGGCACGTTGTGCGCCTCGCGCCCCTGCGGCTGGCGCTGGCCCTCGTCGCGGCGGGGGCCGCGGTTGTCCCTGTTGTCGCGGCCGGCATCGCGCCGGTCCCGGCCCCCATCCCGTCGGTCGCGTCCGCCGTCCCGGCCTCCGCGGCGGCCGCGGCGCTCCCAGCGCTCCTCCTGGTGGGGAACCGGGTCGGGGTAGTGGAAGCGCACCTTCTCGGTGGCCGACAGCAGCTCGTTGAAGGCGGCGTTGTCGCGCAGGGTGCGCTCGTCGCCGACGAGGATGAAGTTGCGGCGGGCGCGCGTGACGGCGACGTTGAGGCGGCGCTCGTCCTCGACGAAGCCGAGGCGGTGCTGCGGGTTGGAGCGCACCGTGGAGTACAGCACGACGTCCCACTCGCGGCCCTGCGCGCCGTCGACGGTGGAGACCTCGATGTCGGGCAGCTTGCGGCGGATGGCCTCGCGCTGCGCCTGATAGGGGCTGAGGACCGCCATCGTCCAGCCCTTGTCGCGGCACTCGGGGCGGAACTTCTCGACGAGGCTCGCGATGGCCTCGACCTCGTAGTCGTTGGAGATGGAGCCGTTGCGCTGGCGCTCGTTCTCGCGCCCGGTCACGTGCTGGAACGCCGCCGCCGGCATGCCGGGCAGCCCCTCCTGCGCCGCGGCGGCGGGGTCGGTCTTGAGCTTGCCCTCATAGTAGCGCTTGTTGGAGAACGCCACGATGGGCTCGCGCATGCGGAACTGGACGTCGAGCATCCGCGTCCGGTCGTGCCCCGTCAGCTCTTCGATGCGCTCGAAGAGGGTGACGTCGAGGCCGGCCTCCTTGGCGTCCATCGACACCACGGTGGGCGGCAGCTGCTTGGGGTCGCCGGCCAGGACGAGGCGGCGGCCGCGCAGGACGGCGGCGAGCGAGGAGGGGGCCGTTGCCTGCCCGGCCTCGTCGTGGATGACGTAGTCGAAGATGAACGGCGTCATGCCACCCTTGGGGTCGATGTAGCGGAAGGCGCCGTAGTTGGTGGTCGCCACGACGATGCCCTGCTCGGCGGCCCAGCGCACGAACAGCGGCGCGTCCATGGGGTCGATGCGGGCAGCCTCGGCGGCCTCGTCCCGGATGTTGGGCGCGTGGCCGACGCGGACCGCCAAGGCGCCGTTGCGGCGCAGCCCCACGACGAGGTTGTCGACGGCGGCGTTGGAGTCGGCGGTGACGAGGACCGAGTGGCCGGCCTTCGCCAGCGCCATCGCGAGGTGGACGAGCGTGTGCGTCTTGCCGGTGCCGGGCGGGCCGTGCACCAGCCGCACGCGGCCGCCCGACAGGACGGTGTTGATGGCGTCGCGCTGCGAGTCAGTGAGCTCCTCGCCCTCCAGGCGCTGCGCCTCGGCGGCGGGCGGGTCGGTCTCGCCGAGAAGCGCCGCGCGCAGGAGGCCGTCGGGGCCGTCGTCCATCGGCGTCGTCGCCCCCAGCGCGCGGATGGCGCCATAGACGGCGGAGTGGTACGCCTCGAACACCTTGGCGTCGAACAGCAGGTTCACCGTCAGGCTGCGCGGCAGGGGCTGCCGGGGCGCGCCGCCGGGGAACTCGATGGTGATGCGGCGGCTCGAGATGCGCGACACGAGGCCGCGGCAAATCTCGGTGCGCTCGCCCTGCTCGACGACGCCGACCTCGGAGCCGGGCGCGATGTTGGTGGGCGGGAAGCGGCCCTCGGTCGCCTCCAGCGTGACGGTGTCGGCGTTGCGCTCGACGAGCCGCAGGCTCGGCAGGGCCACGCCTTCGCGGCGGCGCTCGCGCTCGGGCTGGCGGGCGTGCATGTCC